>DHFP01000086.1 GCA_002402315.1 Clostridiales bacterium UBA4821 | reverse complement strand
TAGATCAAGTGTCGAAAACCCGTATTTTAGCATATAAAAAGGATGGCCTTTAGATTAAAGAAGGCCATCCTTTTTATATGACATTCGACACTTTTATTGCTAAATTACGTATATTTGGTTATTATATTATTACAAATATAGTGATAAGTTTAAGACTAGGAGATATGCTATGGCAGTAAATTTAACTGATGAAATACTTTTAAAGGTTGAAAAGCCCTCAAGATATGCGGGAGGGGAATGGAATAGTGTAATTAAGAACCTTGAACAGGTTAAAATAAGGTTTGCTTTTTGTTTTCCGGATACTTATGAAGTCGGCATGTCGCATCTTGGCATGAAAATACTTTACCATATGCTTAATGAAAGAGAGGACGTTTATTGCGAGAGGGTTTTTACTCCGTGGATTGACATGGAGCAAAAGATGCGGGAACACAACATACCTCTTTTTGCACTGGAAACAAGGGATGAAATAAGTAAATTTGATTTTATCGGCTTTACTTTACAGTATGAAATGAGTTATTCAAATATTATCAATATGCTGGATCTGGCAGGATTACCTGTGTTAAGTTCTGAGAGGACAAATCAACATCCTTTTGTATGTGCCGGAGGCCCTTGCGCTTATAATCCCGAACCATTGGCCGAGATAATAGATTTCTTCATTCTGGGGGAAAGTGAAGAAGTATTAAACGAGGTTATGGATCAATACCGCTCGTGGCAGGACTTAAAGGGTGCAAGAAGAGATTTTCTTGAGATGATTGCCGGTATCCAGGGAGTTTATGTGCCGGGCTTTTATCAGGTTTCTTATAAAGAGGATGGAACTATTAAGTCTGTCAATCCTGTTCAGGATAATTATCCAAGCAAAATTAAAAAAAGAATAATCAGTGATCTGGACGAGGTTTATTACCCTGATAAGGTTATTGTTCCTTTTGGCGAAGTAGTTCACGATAGAATAATGCTGGAGCTCTTTAGAGGTTGTATAAGGGGATGCAGGTTTTGCCAGGCAGGATATATATACAGACCCGTCAGAGAAAAGTCTTTGCCCAGGTTGACCGGCCTTACAGAAAAGCTCATTAATAGTACCGGATATGAGGAAATATCGTTATCTTCTTTAAGTACAAGCGATTTCACCAGGTTTCATGAACTTGCAGAAAAGATAATGGAAATATCAAAGGGGAAAAGAGTTAATCTTTCTCTACCGTCTTTAAGAATAGATTCTGTTTCAATGGCTTTGCTGGAACAGGTTCAAAAAGTGCGTAAAAGTGGACTCACTCTGGCTCCTGAAGCAGGGACTCAGCGGTTAAGAAATGTGATAAATAAAGGCATAACCTATGAAAATATCATAGAATCGGTTAGTTTGGCGTTTAAAGCCGGGTGGAGCAGTATAAAACTCTATTTTATGATAGGACTGCCTACCGAAACCTATTCCGACCTTGATGGCATAGCAGAACTTGCTTACAACATTATTGATGAGTATTACAAGATACCTAAAGAGCAGAGAGCAAAGGGCTTGAAGGTAACTGTCAGCACCTCTAATTTTGTACCCAAGGCTTTTACTCCATTTCAATGGGAAGCTCAAAATACCGTAGAAACCATAAAAGAGAAGCAATTATACTTAAAAGATAAGCTAAGGCATAAGAATATAACCTTTAACTGGCATGATGCCAAACTGAGTCTTATGGAAGGTATTTTCTCCAGAGGAGATAGGAGACTGAGCAAGGTTCTGATAAAGGCGTGGGAAAAGGGATGCAAATTTGATGGATGGAATGAGCATTTTAAATATGATGCATGGATGCAGGCATTTAATGAGGCTGGTATTGACCCTGAGTTTTATGCCAACCGAAGAAGAGGACTGGATGAAGTTCTATCGTGGAGCCTTATCGATATAGGGGTTTCTCTAACATTCTTTAAAAGAGAATATGAAAAGGCAATAAAGGAAGAAACCACACCTAACTGCAGGCAGAAGTGTGTCGGGTGCGGGGCTGCAAGTTTTGAGAGGGGTGTATGTTTTGAACAAGCTAAGGGCTAAGTTCTCAAAAGGAGAAGAGGTCAAATACATTTCACACTTAGATACACTGCGGACATTTGAAAGGGCTGTGAGAAGAGCAGGTATTCCAATAGCCTATTCACGCGGGTTTAATCCAAGGCCCCAGATGTCGTTTGGCCTTCCTTTATCAGTGGGAGTAACCAGCGATGCTGAGTATGTAGACTTGGAGATGGAAGATGAAATATCAGTAGAAGAATTTGTACAGAGACTTAACAATAATTTGCCAAAAGGATTTAAGGTTACTAATGCCGAATATGTTAATTCAAAGGAGAGTTTAATGGCAAGTATAAGAGCAGCATCTTATCAGATTAGAACATTTGCAGAAGATAGAAGAAATTTGGAAGAAGTCAAGCGTTGTATTCAAGAATTCATGAATAGAGATGTAATCATTATTGAAAAAGAATCAAAGGGTAATATCAAAAAAGTAGATATCAGACCTTATATATATGAGATTAAAATCATAGAATATAATGAAAATACAGTAATTTTAAGTATGACCTTAAGTGCGGGCAGTATATTCAACCTAAAACCTGAACCGGTATTAAAGGCTCTAAACGAGTTTTGCCGGTGTAATATGAGTATACAGAAAATCCATAGGGTTGGATTATTTGGTCAAGATATTAAAAGCCTTCTGACAGTTTAATGTGTTAGTTAAAGGGGTTAGACCCTTATAAACAGGTTTCTAAATTTTGATACCATTCCATGGACTGCCATGGAATGGTATCTGTAAGGGGTGTAGTTTTATGGTGAGTGAAATAATTATAGACGTTGGAATTGATGAAACACGAATGGCATTATTGGAAGATAAGGAATTGGTAGAATTGTACATTGAGAGGGATGAACATGCAAGGCTGGTAGGTAATATTTATAGAGGGAAGGTATGCAGTGTTCTTCCGGGCATGCAGGCTGCTTTTATAGATATAGGCTATGAAAAAAATGCCTTCCTGTATGTTGGGGATATTATTTCACAAAACGGTTTATATCCGGATGAGGAAGAATGCCAAGAGGAAGTAAAAGATATAAATATTAATGATATTGTAAGTCAGGGGCAGGAGATAACTGTTCAGGTAATAAAAGAGCCTATTGATACTAAGGGACCAAGGATATCTACACATATTACCCTCCCGGGAAGGTATCTGGTCTTGTTACCTAATGCCAACTATATTGGTATTTCCAGAAGGATTGAAAATCATGAGGAAAGGGAAAGATTAAAGGCAATTGCAGAAAAGGTCAAGCCTGAGTCAATGGGGATAATAGTGAGGACAGCAGCCGGAGGTATTGAGGAGGCTGAATTTATCCGGGATATAGATTTTCTCACCCGGCTTTGGAGCAAGATAAAGCAAAAGGAAGGAACCGGATCGGTTCCAAGAGCAATACACAAGGATTTAAACCTAATCTACAGAGTTGTAAGGGATTTATTTACCTGGAATATAGATAGACTTGTAATTAACGACCGTCAAGCATATACTAAGGTTCTTGAACTGGTTGAAGTAATATCGCCTGCACTTGTATCAAAAGTTGAATATTTTAGTAAGACTTGTGAAATATTTGAATATTATCAGATAGAGTCAAAAATTGACAAGGCTTTATCAAGAAAGGTATGGTTAAAGTGCGGCGGCTATCTTGTAATAGACCAGACAGAGGCGTTAACGGTCATAGACGTTAATACTGGAAAATATGTTGGAAATAACGACCTTGAAGAGACAGTGTTAAAAACTAATCTTGAAGCTGCAAAAGAGATTGCAAAGCAGCTAAGGCTGCGCGATATAGGTGGAATAATTATTATTGATTATATTGATATGGATTCGGCGGAGAATCAGCAGATGGTTTTAGAGACACTGAAACTGGCATTAAAGAAGGACCGGACCAGAACAATGGTTGTCGGGATAACTTCTTTGGGACTAGTTGAGATGACCAGAAAAAAAGTTAGACAAAAGCTCTCTTCAGTTCTGAATATTGATTGCCCATATTGTGCAGGTGCGGGAAGGGTACTTTCGCCTGAAACAGTAGCGAGGAATGTAGAAAGGGAGATAGGAAAATTATCTTCCCAAAAACTGGCAAATGCAGTACTGGTTGAAGTTCATCCTGATGTAGCCCGTATACTTGAGGGAACGGAAGGACAAAATCTAGAAAGGATAGAGAGCAGGTTCAACAGGCGGATAGTGGTAAAAGAGTCGAGCCAAATGAGACACGAAGAAATAAAGGTACGGCGAATTCATG
>DHFP01000220.1 GCA_002402315.1 Clostridiales bacterium UBA4821 | reverse complement strand
TGGTAGGTCGGCGTTCCGCGGTCAAAATGGCGGAAGGGGACCGAAAGGTAGTCCTGCAGGCGGTCGAGGCGGGCGAAGTAGCGGGCAACGCGCGCCGCGCGGGAGGCGTTTGCCTCGGGCAGTTTCGCAAGCTGGACAAGGCCAAGGCTCGCGCGCATCTCATCGATGCGGTAATTGAAGCCTGGCTCTAGGACGTCGTAGGTCGCAGCCCGTCCTTTCATGCGGTCAAAGCTGGCGACGGTCATACCGTGGGAGCGCAGGTTTTTGCAGGTCTTGTAGAGTGCCGGATCCCTTGTCGCCACCATGCCGCCCTCGCCCACGGCGAGGTTCTTATTAGAGAAGAAGCTCCATGCCGACACGTCGCCGAATGTGCCGAGCTTTCGCCCTTTGTAGGTACCACCGTTTGCGTGGGCACAGTCTTCAATGAGCCTTAGATCATGGCGTTTGCAGATATCCACAATGGTGTCCATATCGCAGGCATAGCCTGCATAGTGGACGATCATGACTGCTTTAGTCTTCGGCGTAATCTTTGCCTCGATGTCCGCAGGATCCATTGTCCAGTCGGAGAGCGAAGAGACATCGCTTATCACAACCTTTGCACCAGAAACGCTCACGACATTCAAGTCAGAAATAAAGGTAAGCGAAGGAACAATGACTTCATCTCCAGGCGTAACGCCGCAGGCCAGGACGGCAATATGCAACGCCGCAGTACCATTGGCCACCGCAAGGCACTGCGCACCCTCCCCCAGCTCTTTCCCGTAGGCTTCCTCAAAGTCGATGGTCCGCTGGCCCATGGTGATCCAGCCAGATTTGAGGGTATCCATGACCGCGGTATATTCGCGCTCATCGTAATTGAGCTTGAAAAGTTGGACTTTCCATTGGATGAGATTAGACATGCGGGTGCCTCCTTGTTTATTTCCTTAATGCGCCCTTCAAGATGGGCATCGAAAATCAGGTCTTCATGAGTCTGCAAAAATTGTACAACTTTTTCAGGCTGTCTTGTATCGGTGGGGAGATTGACAACATGGTCTGCCGCGAATATGAATATTCCGGGCCTATTTGAAGCACCAGTCTGTTCTTAGGGAATCACCATTCAGCGTTAGGCGTCAAAGTTCCAGCATTGGTATAAATGTTTGGGAATTTAGGAAATATGTATTGACAAAAGGGCGCATCGAAAAGAGCCTATTTATTTCCTTAAAAACTTTCTATAAATAATCTTTTGAATTTTTGCAGGAAGAATAAAAATACACAATTGTGAAATTGCAACAATACCAAAATCTAGCAGTGAACAATATTTCAGCTTAAACGCTTTATATCTTATTGAAAGAAGCGATTTTGTATTAATCCAATTTTTCCTTTTTTTATATGTATTTTCATTGAATCTAAAATAATACAATATCTCAGGAATATTAATTCCAACATAGCCATTATTTAGCATTCTTAGCCATAAATCAGTATCTTGATTTTTTCTAAGATTTTTATAACATCCTACCTCTAATAATTTAGATTTTTTATACATAACTGTTGGATGATTAAAAGGATCTCTTCTCCGAACATACTTTTTAACTAAATCCTTTGTTAATGGAACTTTTCTAATTCCAACAACATTTTCAATCGAATCAATAAACTCATAAACAGGACACCCAACAATATCTAAACTGGTATTTTGCTCGAATTCTTTAATTTGACGCTCGCATCTCTTCGGTAATGAAATATCATCAGAATCCATCCTTGCTATTAATTCATTTTTACATGCTTTGAGCCCTTCATTAAGAGCTAATCCTAGTCCAACATTATTTTCTATTTGAATTTCTTTAATTAGCCCGTTAGTTAAATTATTTACCTCATCTATAATAATTTGAATGCTTTTTGGAATTATTCCATCTTTCACTAAAACAATTTCATCAGGCTTTAAAGATTGATTAACCATACTCATAAGGCTTTGTTGAAAAAATATTGGATTTTCGCCACTATAAACAGTCATCAAAACACTATACTTCATTGATTTCTCTTGATAACTTAAATTACGCTATTTTTTAACCAGGAGCTAATATCGATTCCAAGCTGAACTGACGTTGTACAGTAAGCCGTATAGAGAATTCAGCTAACACACTATCTTGAATAGGATTATTCAAAACACTAAAGAATTTTATTATACCACAGCAGCTTCTCTTGCGATCGTTGAAAGAACTTTCTTAGGCAAGGCGATCTCTAGGCGCTTGAAAATATCCTTCGCCTCATCGGAAATATCGGAGCAATACCAGAGGTTCACTTTGTCACTCTCAATGAGTCTTTTGGTGAGAGACAAGGAATTTGTTGTATTTGCATACGTTATTTGAATTGTTGGATTATGCGCTCGGATTTGAGTGGAAAAAATCCTAGTAATTTATGGCTCAAAGTTAAGGGCCCGCGAAGTTACCAATATGGCCATAATCGCTTGAAAAAGGATGGAGCTAAAATTCACCTTATTTTTCAAAATTATGTGCTGACAAAAAGGCGCATCATAATACCTCTTCCTTAACAGATATTACATTAATCAAAAGTTCTCTATGCGCTTCGCATTCAACAATATTCTTTAAAGCCAATAACTTTCGCTTTGAATATAATCGCTTAATTAATTTCCCTCTTAAAATATAACGATCAAATCTAGAAAACCATTTCCCAAAAGGAGAAACAATAATTAAGTAAGTATGAAGCATATTCTTTGCAAACTCTGAATATTTCTTTTCTATAAAATCGGGTCTTAATATATCTTCTGATCTTTCAATAAAACCTTGAAGAATAGCTTTACCTTCTGCATCCCTTGCATGATAGATAGTTCCACTACCATCAGACTTACATTTAATAGGTATAAATGAAAGTAAAGGCTTTCTTCCTTTTTTAAGCTCATATGAGAGCACAAGACTTTCTTTTGGAAGAGGATGATGCATATCAAAAATAAAATTGCCTTGTCCATACACAATGTCTCCATTGAGATAGTGTTCATATGCACCAATGCAATGACTGTGTTGGCATACAACAAGGTCTGCGCCCTTCTCTACTAAATGTCGGCATACCTTTTGCAATCTAGGAGATGGATACTGATAATATTCTTTACCTCCATGATAAAGAACTATAAGAATATCCAAAGATTTCTCATTTTTTAAAGCCTTGATCAAATCTCCTGTTACCAAATCATCAAATGGATTGGCACCGGGACTATGCTCAGTAGCAATCGAAAATTCATGTTCAGCACACGCATAAAAACCTATTCGCAATCCTTTCTGCTCAAATATATGAATTGACAGTTCTGCTTCTCTAATTGTATTGCCTACACCTATGTAGGGTATACAATTTCTAGTCAGAAGTGAGCATGTTTCAATCAGCCCCTCTTTGCCATAGTCTAGAATATGATTGTTTGCCAAACCAATAACACTTGGATTAAGTTTTTTAATGGCCTTCATTGTCTCAGGATGGGTTTTTAAATTAGGACCATTTTTTTCTATTGGATTATCACAAGTAGTTATCGGACACTCTAAGTTTATTGATGTGATATCAGCTTCTTGAAATATAGTATAGAGAGAATCTCCTAATAGTAAAGATATTTCCCCATCAATAAATAATTGTTCATTTGACTTTGTGGGAACCATGTCTCCCGCAATTAGTATTGTGAGTTTTGTATCAATCATATATATTCCCTTCAAAATTATATATAGTTAAGTTTATCATCGAAACGAATTAATATCAGTCTACATTTCTTTTTTAACTATAGACAAGTCAATCCAACTACCAAGTAGATAATCAAAAGATTCAGGGGAAAACTCTTCAAAACCGGATCCTGGGTAGAAAGTCAATTCACTAAATTTTATTTTTTTATTGACAATATAGAAATCAACTCTTACAAAAGGGATACCTTTCGACAGAATCCTTGATAAATCCAGCATTTCTTTAAAACACTCAGGTTTTTCAATCAATCTTCCACTTCTTGGATAATGTCGTTCAAAAGGGAGAGGATTCCAATTCAAATCATAAAAATCGACTTTCAAACCACTTGGGCTTCTTCTATCCAGGCAGAGAAATAAACACTTTGGTTCACCATTAAAGCAAAGTATTTTATAATCAATAAGATCATCGTGACTATTATCGACAAGTAACTCCTCACAAATAATTCTTGGCTTAATATTTTTATATGGCCATTCTCTGGTTTGCCAGAAAATGTTTCTGGAGAAGTTTTTTTTCAACTTTTTCTTTGCATTTTCAATATCAAATCCTGCTTTATTCCTACAAATAATCGTGCTTCCTGAATCATGGGTACATTTAATAACAAATTTTTCTGGAAGATCACCAAAATTTATTTCATCAATGCTATTGTATACATTAATTAATTGTACTAAATATTGACTTCCTATTTTATCTGCAATAAATTTCCTCACTTCAAATTTATCGACCAGTAAAGGATATTCAGGATTTCGATCATTCAACTTCAACCATTGAAGCTTTTCATTAAAAGTTTTAGGAGCTTTTAAATTTAGTCTTCTCTTTATAGATATTCTGAAGGCAAGTTTAAGAAAGAATTTATCTGACATGAGCTTAATCAATGGCAATTTTGAAAAATTACAAAAGATTGCCCAAGTTATAAAAGCTGGCTTTTTATTAATTAGGTTTATTAGAGTTGTAACTTTTGACATATTTTATCTTACCATATATAGTTATTATTGTACTTGCATTTATTCAAATAAATATATATAATAACTAATATTAAATAATTTATTAAATTAAATGAAAATGAAACATATGTAAAATCACTTATAATTATTACAATTAACAATGTGATAAACAACACGGAGAATTGACTTCTAAACTTTTTATATATTTTAATTAATTTATACAATAAATAAATATATATGAAGTAATACAAACAAAAACCAATAAGCCCATAATTAACTAAAAGCTCTATCATGTTATTATGTGAGTATGTTGCGAAACCGGAATATTTAGTAAAGTATCCCCATCCATTTCCGAAGATTGGATGATTTGAGAAAAATTTAAGTCCAACTTCTAGCATAGAAGCACGCATTTCTGTTGAATAAGAAGGATTGTAATAAAAAACATTGAACCCTATTGTACCAAGAAAATCAAGTATTCTAAATCCAATAATATTGTATAAATAATCTATTCTTAGAATAATAATCACGATTAATACCAGTGAAAAAATATAAGGTAAATATTTAAAAATATTAAATTTGTTTTTAAAATAAGCAAAAAGAGCCATACTAGAACCCACATATATAAAAGTTTTTTTTGAACCTGTTAGTAACATGAAAAAAATGAGAAGAGTATATATTATTATTAAGCTACGCTTTTTTTGAAATATTAATGAAAATAAAATAGGAACAGACATTGTACCTAGATATACCGCTAGTGTATTGACATTTCCACTAGCAGTATCACCAATTCGCGCTTGCCCATACTTTATTAAATCTATTTCATTAAATATAATAAATATACAAGTAGAAATTGCTGTAACGGTAGTAGTATTTAGAAAAATATGCATTAATGATTCAATATTAACATTAATGAGTAACAGATAAATTGAAATAATCATTCCAAGCATGAATATAAAGTAGCTAATACTAAAATAATCATACTTTGTTTTTACAATTCCATAGAAAAAATACATCCCAAATAACAATAACATCCAAACCCAAAAAACATTAACTCGAAAACTAACTAACCAATTTGTATTTCTAGGAAATGTGAAATCTAAAAGAATTATTCCAACAACAAAAATTGAAATAGCTGCATACAAATTAATGGTACTCTCTGTTCTAAGAACTATTGCAGAAAAAAAAACAATAAAAAGTATACTTGTTAAGTATAATTCTCTTTTAACATTAATTCTATTCATACTTGTGGTTAAAATAATCCAATTTATTATCAAAATTAATAAAGCTTTCCCATTTGTCATACACGCACACATAGTCAAATTCTCTTACTTTTCTTATTGCATTTTTAGATATTGTTTCTTGCTTTACTTTATCAGCAAGCAATTCTTTTATAGCATTAGCTAAGTCATCGATATTTCCAGCTCTAGTAATTATTCCATTTTCACCATTCACAATAATATCTCGTACAGCGTCTAGCGGATGATAATTTGTTGAAATACAAGGCAATCCTATGGCCATTGCTTCAATCAAGGAATTGGGCATACCTTCGTAATCAGAAGGTAGGATGAACATTTTATAGTGTTTCAATCTAGAGTGTAGCTTATCAGTTTCAATTGCTCCTAATAGATATACGCGTCTCTGTAATCCCAATGAATTTATTAATGCTTGCAGCTTTTGCTGTAATTCACCTTCACCATAAATATGTAAATTGTAGTCAGGAAAATCATTTGAAATGGTATTAAACGCCTGAATTAATAAATTGAAATTTTTTTGGGGAGATAATCTACCCACTGAAACTAGAATTTTTTGATCTCCAATCCAAGTATTAATAAATTGTTTTTTTATGAGTACAGCATTATTAATAACTATACTACGATTTTGTATCCTAATTGGAAAATATTTCATTGCGGCATATGATTGGAAAATAAAACTATCAACTTTTAGAAAAGTCAATTTCCTAATCAAGTACATTAAACCTGAATATTCTTTATCTCCTGGATCCCCTCGCTCTGAATATATAAGTCTTTTATATACTTTCTTTCTCATCAATGAAGTTAGGTAAGCTGACTGGAACCAGAAATGTATCGTTACATCTGGAACAATCCTAATTAATTCTTTTCTTAATAATAAGTATCTCTGTAAAATTTTACTAAGTTTACTTTTTGAACGATAGTTTTCAATCAATTTAATATAATTAACTTTTGGTTCAATTTGATAGGAGGGATTGTGAGCAGCTAACGATAATAAATAGACAGAGTGTCCTCTCTTAGACATCTCGTTGGCCAATGTAATGATTTGTCTTTCTGCGCCACCAAATCCATGTAAATAAGCACAAAATGCAATTCTCATAAAAAATCTCAAAGAAATCTGAATAATCTAAAACAAAGTCTCGGTAGATTAATACTTATGGTCATTATTACAGCCAATATTTTTCTCGGGATTCCGAGTGGTGCTTTTAACAATGTTCCCAAATCCTTCCTCAAATCTGACTTAAGTTTCTTGATAGTATCTTTTTTATTTATGGTATCATCAGCAAATCCGTAATAAACAATTTTTGATAATAAAGAAAAACTTGTTCTAGCTTTTTTTACTTCCCCAAGAAATCGAATTGTTCCATAGCTTTCCTTCTGTGTAAGTTTATATAATTCTTCGGCTGCATCATACAAATCAAAATCCTTTTGCCTAAGGCCTTCTCTTGTTGTACTGTTAGAACCTTGAAAGTAGATATATTTTATTTGATTACTAACAGCAAGCTTTTTTGCCCTAGATAAAGCGATATATTTATAATCAATGTCTTCATTGATCTTTCCTTCACGGAAATAAAGATCATTCAGTAAATCCTTTTTAAATAAACACCTGCAAACCGAATAACTCCCAGTAGTAGTAGTAGTAATATTCATAAAATATTGGAGTATATCTTTACCTTTATACAAGACCAATTTTTCTTGAGGATTCTTTACTTCTAAAGGAAATCTATTCGACATAATTAATTCGATTTGCGATACATCTGCATCAAATTTTTTTAAAATATGAAACAGATGCTCATACATATCCTTCTCAACCCAATCATCACTATCTACAAATCCTATAAATTCTCCTGTAGCATTTCGTAGCCCATAATTTCTTGCGCTACTTTGGCCTTTGTTTTCTTGATTCAAAACCTTGATGACATTTGGATACTTTGATTCAAATTCTTTACATATAACCAACGAGTTATCAATTGATCCATCATTAACTAAAAGAATTTCAATATTTGTATAAGTCTGACAAAGCAAAGACTCAACACATCTTCCAATATATTCCTCAACATTATAAACTGGAACAATAATACTAATTTTTGGATACATCTATATTTTCCCTATAAACAAACTTCGTTTGCCAAATTTTACAGAATCTATACATAGCATCTTCTCATCTCTACTCCATCTCGGGTGCAAATCACATCTGGTGTCATTATCGTACTTGAATGGCATAAATACTTTTGCAATTACACGTGGCTCTTCATCTTCCTGCATACAGTAAAGAGTGGACATCCTTGCTCTATCAGGATAGGTATCAGTTACCACGAGTTTTTTATTAGGCGAATAACTTGGATGTCCATCTCGATCCAATTCAGGCCATAGCCGCTTGAACTCATGCCCCTTATCTTTTAACAAGTAATAACCAACTCCAAAATTCTTAATATTTGCAAAGGCGATAATTTCATCATCGCCTTTCCAATTGCAATGGGAAACCATATCATCATCCAATAGGTTATACATTCCTGTCCCATCGATATTACAAGTTATTAAACGAGAATACTTTCTTTGCCCATGTATCCATCGATGAAGAACCATGAATCGCTTACCACTTGGAGAAATCATAATATGATTCACTTTATGTTCTGCCGAATCCATTTCCTTTCGAGTTTCAAACTTATAAAAGTCACTGTAATATAATAGAGGCGTTATATTTCCTGATATAAAATCTATCTTCCAAATACAAGGGCTCTCAGGGACAAGCACTCCTACAGTCTTGTCTTGTAGATTTGAATATCCATATCCTTTTCGTAAACGATGTAAACGAGAGAAATCCAATGTCAACGCAAACTCACCAGATTGAGCAATACTATAGACAGGCATATCAATCACTCTTTCTTTAAGAGTGTCAATTGAAAGAATTACCGAACAGTAATGATTATCCCTAAAGTCATTATAAATAATTTTACTTTGGAAATCCGGACCCAGCCATTGCAACATACACCCCTGCTGAACATTCCAAGCATGAGTCTGCCCCAAAATTCTAATTCTATTATTGTTTCCTGTATCAATTAAAACAATATTTGCAGGTTCTTTCGGAGCTACATCTTTCCAAGTACATTTTGCTTGCAAGCACAATACGTATCGATCAGAAATATCCCATGGAGATTTGTCATAGTATCCAAAAAAGTATTCATTCCCATCATTAGGTGTCAATTGAACTAAATTTCCAGAATTTGGTTCTTTCTTAGAAAAGAAGTAAAAAAACAATTGGTATCCACGTTTAATAATCTTTTTAACTGTAGGGAACTTGTTTAGTTGATAATTAATTTTTTGTTCTATACTCATGTTACTTACGCAATAATCCTTTGTATAAGATTTTTTGAATTCCTATAGGAAGCAATAACATTGCAGTTTGTCCAATTGCCACAATCAAAACATCGAATAAGCTTGAATAACCTAAGCCATGTAATCTAGAAATAGACTGAATATAGCTTTTTGAGTTTTCCCAGCTTCGTCGCCTTTTTGCTAAATTATCATCTGTTCTAAATAATAAAAGAGATTCAGGAATATTTTGTGCTTTATAGCCCTGAAAAAGCATTCTTCCAAATAAATCCACGTCTTGGTTTCTTCGTAAGTTTGAATAACCATCGCAACTTAAGACAGCGCTCTTCTTATACATCACAGTTGGATGATTGAAAGGACTACGCCTTTTCCCAAATTCAAAAATCTCTTTATGTTCACAAGGTAATTTTCTTGTTGAAATCGAATTATGAATATCATCAATAAATTCATCAATCCAAGTTCCACAAATGCTTAGATCTGAATTTATTTCAAAACAACGCAACTGTTTCTCACATCTCTCAGGTAGAGAAATGTCATCAGTATCCATCCGAGCTACTAATTCATTTCTGCAATTTTGCAGACCTAGATTCAAGGCTTGACCTAATCCTAAATTTTTTTCACTCACTATTATTTTAATCAAGTCTGGATAGCGTTCAGAATATCCCCACACAGTATCATACAAATCTTTTGGTAGCGGTCCATCCTGTACTATTATTATTTCATCAGGTTTTACAGTTTGATTAATCATACTATCAATAGCCGAATTAAAATATTCAGGTTTCTCTTTAGCATATACGGACATAAGAACGCTATATTTTAATTGCATAATAGTTCCTGAGAGTCAGCAATAATTTTTTCATACAAGCTTCTAATTAACGATTTTCCATCTTATGACACTATATAAACCTACGTTTTTGTTTTTTCACACACAAGATGAATATTCTTGTGCGCCGAAAGCACCTGTCCGATACTGAGGAAATCACAAATCCAGTCCAAGGAAATCAATCATTTCCGTTGTGGGAAACTATAGAGGAACCGCCTGAATGGGGTGGCCACAGCCACTTCAAAACAGGCGGATCTGTAGTTAAGACTTTTACTGCGATTCCTCGGGTTTCAATCCATAGAGCTCACGCATTGACCTGTCATGGCTTTCATCAATCGCTTGGATGTTGATCTTGTAGAAGTTGTGAATGTCAAGGATCTTTTTCATTGATTCGTTAAGGATGTTTTTCTCGGGTAAGCTAAGGAGGTTTTTCCAATCCTTGCCAAGAGGGATGCTCCCAGCTCAATGCTTCGGCAGTTCCTCCTGTGGGAGTTGACACTCCAAAGCTCGTTTCTGAACCTTGACACTATTTTCTGTGAGACGCTTACGCTTGCACATATCTCACGTTGTGAACATCCCAAAGCGGTAAACCTAAGGATTTCTCGATAATGGATCATGTCGACCTCTTCAAAATGAATTTGCACTTATGTCCATGCATCCATTCTAAGGTAGGTGATTCTCATACTCGAACTGTGATTCCCGTCAACCGGAAAGGTGATTTCCTAAGACCGGACTGGTGCTGTAAA
>DHFP01000269.1 GCA_002402315.1 Clostridiales bacterium UBA4821 | reverse complement strand
CCACGGTTCGGTGGGGCCGGAGATGACACATAGTATAAAGCGTGAAAAAGAGAAATGCCGGAAGGCGGCTTCAATCTTTTTTGCAGCACTAAGGGTGTCCTACTTGCTACTTGCTATATATTTAAAGGATTTCTATTCTTACTTCTAAATATTTTCCAGATACAATAAAGAATAATAAGTAAGGTTGTTGCGAAACCGCTATACCTACTAAGAACTAAGTACTTGTGACGAGGATAGGCAAACGTATCAATCAACCCCATAACCCATAAATATGTAAAAAAGGTTACGTATAATAAAATAAGAGATAATTTTATTGTTCGCTTTAAACTATTTACGTTCTGGAATTTTAAATATAGCAATGTAAGCAATAGTAGTACTATTGAAAATATTGTGAAAGAATAAAATTCTTTATTTGTGATAACGGTTGGAATTTCGCTCCCTAAAAGCATATGCCAAGCAAACTGGACTAATATACCAAGCATTAAGGCTAAAACGTAAATTTTATCTAAAATGATTTTCGCTAGATTTTTAAATGAAATTTCATACATGGGAAAATTCCCTCCTACACAATAACACTTTGTCGTAAAAATAAGAGTCGGCAAGTATCTTTACAATATTCCTAGTACATTTCTATTATATTAGAGATTAGTAAAATTACTTGCCTACTTCAAACGAATTTTTTAAATATCCTCAACTATATTAATATAATCTAAATATATCATTATAGTAATCATATTGTTTCGCCCCTTCAATGAGATCAGCAGAGAAGTCCCAAAACCACCTATTACTATCAACTTCAGATGTCCCTATATCAATTACAGTAGTACTTGAGATTACCCTTTGTGCAGCTTTTCCCGTAAACGGAAGTTTTTTACGTGATAATCTGGCAAACGCATCTGGATATGCGTGTCCAATTATCTCCGTTGCCACAGAAGGCGTAGATATATTTATATCATTTCCTGTTTGTGACTTATATTCTGTCTTAATTGCCCCAGCTATTACAGTAGCATTTTTTTGGGGGTTAGCATATACCATCCTTCTTGCATCACCTGTATCTAAATGCAATCTCATTACGTTTGGTTGAATGTCTACTACAACTTTATTTGTGCCAACTGCAATAACATTTCTTGATGGTGCCGAATTTGATGTTCCATTCTTAAAAGTAAGAGAAGTAACATCCATGACACCATTCGTTATTTTTCCTTTAACTGTCGTGCTTTGTCCATTTGATAATGTAACTGTAGCTGCTTTTGTTTTATTATTAAAGGTTACAGTAGCTTTTGGGTCAAGGGCTTTAGCTAATTCTCTAATTGCAATATGCCCATCAGGGTCAGTATACATCACAGGCTCGTTGTGACAATCCCTAATAGGTTTAACCTTTTTGTTGTTTTTAAAGTGCTATCCTCTAGCACCTATTGTACTACATTTTCCATAGATTTCAATATCTCTGTTGGCGGGTTTATGTATTCTACCTTATGGGTCATCATGCCCCAGATGATGTTTACAAGCCTTCTCTGGACGCATTTTAGAGCCTGCTTCTTTGTTTTGCCTTCTGATATTTTCTTCTGATAGTATTCATAGAAAATAGGATTAATAAGCCTTTTATTCTTTCCGGTATTCATTGTTACCATGACTGCAAGCCGGAAGAATATTGAGTTTAATGTTCTGTTTCCTCTCTGGTTTGAGTACTGCACATCCGTTTTGCCGGATGAATAGGTTACAGGGGCTACCCCGCTATACCTTGCAAGCTTTGCGGGAGTGGGAAACTTTGTAATGTCTCCGATTTCCGCAATTAGTTCGGCTGCTGTTACTGTATCTATTCCCCGCATTGACTCTAGTTTGTAGTCAAAGTTTTCAAGGAAGCTTTCTAAAATGCTGTCAATTGATTCGATTTCTTTTAAGTTGTGGTTTATCTGGCTGATGGTTGACCTTACCGCCAAATCCCGTGATTCCTGATAGGATACTTTTGTTTCACCATCTTTTTTTATACAATCAAGAATTTGCCTTGCTTTTTCAATTCTAAGCCTTTTATTTGAGTTTTCCTCAAGAAGCTGTGCAAGTTCTTCGGCTGTTGTACCTTGTAAATTAGATGGAGAAGGGTATTTTTCGTAGAATACCAGTGCTGTTTTACAGTCAATATTCTCAAAGAATTTGTGATAGCTTGGGTAGTGTCCTGTAATGAAGGAATGAAGATGGTTTTTAAGGTTCATATTCATTTTGACAATAGACCTTCTTCTTACTACGAGGTTTTGCATTACCCAGTATTTGTCCTGTGGGTCAGCATCCGGTAATTTGTCAAATCGGTTTAAAAGGACTCTCCCTGCACATTCGGCATCAACGGAATCTGTCTTTTCAACAATATTAAGGCTTTTTCTTTCACTTGCAACAAGTGCAGCATTTGTATGCTTTACAACCAGCTTTTTACCGGTTAGAAATACAGTAAGGCTTCTTCCATAGGCTGTCACATCCTCAAGCCCGAAGGCTAATGATGTTCCTTTAAGCTTGAATTTGCTAAGCTCTTTGAGTGCTCCTTCAAATTCACTGGGTGCATTCCTAAAGGTGAGTTCTCCAAGCTTTTCAAAGAAGCAGTTTAGAACAACTGCTGTGTGAGTTTCCTTGTGGCTGTCAACGCCTACATAGACATACTTCATTTTTGGATGAATCATTTTGCATCTCTCCTTTTTCTTTTCATTATTGATATTTTCAAGGTTCGTAAAACCTAAAACATCCCTAATACCAGCGTCATATCCGTTGACTGTCCGAATACCGCACTAATTGATGAGTTTAGAGGTTTATCTAAAGCTTTTGCGAAAGGTGTAAATATCTGCTTTACACCTTTGGTAAAAGCTTTAAGAGGCTGGATAGTTTTAATAACATCGTGTACAAAGCATTAACCAAACTACGGTTTGCATAGATTGCCTCAGTAGAGTCCAGCCTTTAGGCTCTAAGGTTTGAGAAGAATAATATTTGGGATTGTATTTCCTGCTAACCTTCCTAATCCTGATACTTTCGAAAACAATCTTGTCAGGTCGGAGGATGAGCTTTTTAAGCCAGCCTCCTTGCAGTGCCTTTTCCCAAACCTGAACAGAACAGTTTGCAAAGTATATTCTGAGTGCTTCTTCAATAACTGCATTTGCACCGTCAAGCCCTTGCTGGATGGCTTTTTCCTTAGCCTTGATTAGTAAATCTTCTTCAATAGTGGTGTTGAGTCTAACCCTTGCCATAGCTGAAAACCTCCTTTTTAATCTTTTAAAAGCTTTATTACAATTGCCTTGTCACACTCATAAACTTTTACTTTACTGCCGATATGAAAACCCAATTTTTGAAACCATTTGCCTTGCAGCCTTACAATCGGAACTTGAACATAACTGCCCTTTGAATCAACGTAAGGCGACACGCCGGAAACGGTGAGAATTCTTGTGTTCATGATATATACCTCTCAAAAAGTTATTGAGAGGAAAAAGAAAAGGGGTATTCCTACACGGATTGATATGCGGTATACTAAAAAAGGTTGCTGTGGCAGTGTGAACTGCACGTGTAGGTACTCATATTACCTTCATGAGCTTGTAGGTGCTGGAACACTTACAAGTCACGGCGACCTCTTCAATTTTCCTCAGGTATTGATTTGTTAGGCTGTCAACCTCTGTCCTTGAGCCAGTAGAAGAAGTAAATCCACCAGCGGAAATAGTAGGCAAAACCACCATACTTCCGCAGTACTCTCCTGAAAGAGGCTCTGTAAGAAGCCTCCCTAGTCTTCATGGTCAACCACCTTGATGGTAATCTGACCTTGGGTAACATCAATAACAACCTTTGTGCCAGCTTCAAACCCAAAGTCCTTAAGCCACGCACCGAAAACCGGAACTAACGGGGAATCATCTTCCATCCAGTATGTAGAAACCTCAGAAACTCGTACCATAAACAACACCTCCAAAAAATATCCAGGCTCTTAAGCCCTCTCTAAAGCGCAGAAAAACTACCGCTGAGATTTATATTTGTCAACACTATTTTTTTATTTTTATTTGCCTATCGTTATAGTGAGGATGTAGATTAAAAAAAGTGCAAGGCTTTCTTGCGTTCTCTTAGGTGTAAGCCATAGACGCCTGCAAAATACGTAATTAATCTATTTGCAATTCTTATATGGTATAATGGTTTGCGAAGGAAAACATGAAATCAAAAGGAACCAGATTAGCTATGGAGTTTCTAACCGGAATTGTAGAGAGAATAACATTTGAAAATGAAGAAAACGGATTTAGCGTAATAAAAATAAAGTCACGAGGATTCCAAGATCTTGTTACTGTTGTCGGCAATATGGCATCTGTTAATGTTGGTGCTGTTGTAAAGTTACAAGGAGACTGGAAGTATGACAGTAAATTCGGCAAGCAATTCAATGTTCACGCCTATGCAGAAACAATTCCAGCTACAGTAGCTGGAATTGAAAAATATCTCGGAAGCGGTCTCATCAAAGGAATTGGGCCTGTTAATGCCAAACGAATAGTAAACAAATTTAAAGAAGATACAATAAGAATCATAGAAGAAACCCCAGATAAACTTATTCAAGTTGGCGGCATTGGAAGTAAACGTGTTGAGATGATAAAAAAAGCATGGCAGGAACAGAAAGAAATTAAGAATGTTATGCTGTTCCTTCAAAGTCACGGAGTATCTACTTCTTATGCAGTAAAGATATACAAAACTTATGGGAATGAAAGTATAAAAATCGTGAAAGAAAATCCTTTTAGACTTGCAGATGACATATGGGGTATCGGATTTAAAACTGCTGATAAAATAGCGCAAAAGATGGGCTTTGACGCTAACTCATTTGAACGTTGTCGTTCTGGATTAATATATGTTTTAAGTGAGTTATCTAATGATGGACACTGTTTCGCAACTAAAGAACAATTGCTTGAAGAAACAATAAAAATGCTCGAACTTACTGAAGATAATATAGTTGCGACATTAGAAAAGATGATTATTGAGAAATCCGTTATTCTTGATTACGAAAATGCAATATATTTACCAGCCTTCTACTATAGTGAAGTCGGTGTCGCTAAAAGGATAAAGGAAATAGTAGATTTGGAAAACAACTTTACCAACTTAGATATAGATAATATCATTTCTCAAATACAGGAAGAACACTCCATAAAATATGATGATATCCAAATAGAAGCTATTAAGGTTGCTGCAAATTCCAAATTTATGGTTCTAACAGGTGGACCAGGAACTGGAAAAACAACTACAACCCTTGCGATAATAAAGATATTTCAAAAGATAGGATGCAAAGTTTTGCTTACTGCTCCTACTGGCAGAGCTGCAAAACGAATGTCAGAAACAACAGGAATGGAAGCGAAAACAATACACCGTTTACTTGAATATAAACCACCAGAAGGTTATAAGAGGAACGCTGAGAATCCTATTGAATGTGATGTTCTAATAATAGATGAAAGTTCTATGATTGATATAATCCTGATGTATAACCTTCTTAAAGCAATACCCAATAATACAATTATCGTTTTCGTTGGTGATATTGATCAGCTGCCTTCCGTTGGTGCTGGTAATGTTCTAAAAGATATAATAGATTCAGGAATCGTAAGTGTAGTAAGACTTGCAAGGATTTTCCGGCAAGCAAGTAACAGTATGATAGTAACAAATGCCCATAAAATAAATAAAGGTGAATTTCCAAACTTAAAAGGGCGTAAAGATAGTGACTTCTTCTTCGTAGAAGCAGAACCTGAAAACGTAGTAAGCAAAATAAAGGAACTTTGCACAAAAAGATTACCCGGATATTTTAAAGTAAATCCTATTGAAGATATTCAAGTGCTTTGCCCAATGCAAAGGGGCGAAGCAGGAGCAATAAATCTTAACATGTTACTCCAAGAAGCCCTTAACAGTTCAAACGTAAGCATAAAATATGGAGGAACAAATTTTAGACTGAATGACAAAGTAATGCAGATAAAAAATAACTACGACAAAAACGTATTCAACGGCGACTTAGGCAGAATAGTAAATATTGATACAGAAGAAAAAACAGTCACTATACTATTTGACGAAAATGAAGTTGAATACGATGTAACAGAAATGGATGAAGTAGTTCTTGCATATGCAACAACCATACACAAAAGTCAGGGATCAGAATACAAAATTGTGATTGCTCCTTTTGTAATGCAGCATTATATGATGCTTCAAAGGAATCTTTTATACACTTGTATCACGAGAGCTAAAAAAGCGATTGTTCTAATAGGTTCAATGAAAGCTATAGGATATTCAGTTAGAAACAATAAGACTATTCTTAGGAATACTATGTTATCAAAGAGACTATCAGAATAGGATTAATAAATATAGTAAAGGAAAAGTGCCATTAACGTCTTTTTACAGATGTTAATGGTGTTTTTTTGTTTGACCCAAGTCGTCTGTCTCTTCCCTAGAGGATGAAAGCCTTGCACCGTTCAATCAACATCTGAACTCTAACGAAGCGAACAAATAAAAATAAAAAAATAGTGTTGACAAATATAAATCTCAGCGGTGCTGACTGCCTCTATCTGAGTGTATT
>DHFP01000123.1 GCA_002402315.1 Clostridiales bacterium UBA4821 | reverse complement strand
TTACCACCCGTCTGAACAGTAACGATTCGGGAAAAAATTCCATACGTTATATACGAAAAAGGTTGTTTTATGTGACTTTAAATTGTATAATATATTTTAGAAGACATGGATTATATTCTTAATTTTCAGACAATAATCAATATTTTAAAGGTTTGACGAAATCTAAATAACAAATTATTGGCATGTTAATTATTCATTTATTATGAGGTAGGCATATACCTTAATGTAATCAACTATTAAAAATCTCATTTAAAAACCGGATTCTATGAACTTACTAAGAAATGCTCTTAATAAAAAACCAGAATAAGCAATAATTAATACACAATTGTTTTCAGAGGTGATACATAAGTGGCTAGGAAAAAATTTCAACTGCCTCGCGAGGACTACACCGTCCTTATAGTAGATGACCAGATTGAGGTTTTGGAGTCGGTTACACCCCTGCTAAAGAGGGAAGGTTATAGGGTCATATGCAATCAAAGCGGCACGGAAGCTTTGGATACTATAAAGAAGGAACAGGTCGACCTTATGCTTCTTGATTATTTCATGCCTGGAATGACCGGAGAAGAAGTTGTAAGGGAGATCAGGAAGTTTGACAGGGAAATGTTCATTCTTCTCCAAACGGGTTATGCCGGAGATAAACCTCCTTTAGAGATGCTGAAGATTTTAGATATACAAGGATACCATGACAAGACTGAGGGTCCTGATAAGCTCTTGCTTTGGGTTGCTGCCGGCATAAGGTCTTGTGCTCAAATGAGGGTTAACAAGCATATGAGAGAAGGACTGGCATGTATATTAAACTCAGTGCCTCATATATTCAGGGTACAAGCATTCAAGGAACTCCTCAAGGACATATTAGACCATATTAAAGGGTTAACAGAATTTGAAAGCGGATTTCTGATTTTAGAAGAGTTAAACGGCAGTGGTGCTATTGGTTGCGGTATAGGCCGGTTTGAAGGCCTATCTCATGAGCAAATCCTGCAGGATTCAATTAAGCATGAGATTATAAAACAGGCAAGAGAGAATAGTGATATTGTTCATTACGACAATACTCTTGTTTTACCTATACTTGAGGAAGATCACGGGATAGGTATAATATATCTGGAGAATTGTGTTTTAGACAAGGAAGAGTACCTCGACCTTTTAAAAATCTATGTTAACCAATCAGTTGAGGCTATTATTAACATCCAATTACATGAAGAAGTTGTAAGTGCAAATGAAAAGCTGCAGAACTCATATTCTCAATTGCAAAGAACTTATTACGAGCTTATTGAGGCGTTGACAAAAGCTGTTGATGCCAAGGATGCTTA
Organism: Clostridiales bacterium UBA4821; assembly: GCA_002402315.1. Taxonomy (GTDB): domain Bacteria; phylum Bacillota; class Clostridia; order Acetivibrionales; family UBA4821; genus UBA4821. Next base: position 6,101 of record DHFP01000123.1, on the reverse strand, counting down.
TACTGCGGGTCATTCGACCAGGGTTTCACTTTATGCGAGAGTGATTGGAAAGTCACTGGGAATGTCCAGGAATGATCTTGTTAAGCTCAAGGTAGTCGCATTGTTCCATGATATAGGAAAGATTGGCATACCGGATGGAGTGCTTTTGAAAGAAGGCAGGTTGACCGAGGAGGAGTTTGCAGTTATCAAGACCCATCCTGTAACGGGAAGTAGGATTCTTGCTCCGGTTTCTCTGTTGTCTGATATAATACCGGGTGTCAAGCACCATCACGAGAAATATGACGGCAGGGGGTATCCTGATGGTTTGGCCGGAGAAGATATCCCGCTTGCTGCAAGGATATTGGCCATTGCTGATTCATTTGATGCCATGACCTCAGACCGTTCCTACAGGAGAAAGATGAGCTTTGAGGATGCACTAGTGGAAATTGGGAGGTATGCCGGTACTCAGTTTGACCCTGAATTGGCTGAGTGTTTTATCAATAAGTTTAGAGACAACAATAAATATCTTAGACGCTTAGCTTCTTTTTGGGATTGCATTCACGACTTTGACCAAGCCAAACAGTTTAGAAGTTCTTATGAATCCGTATAACCATCTGCCATGCAAGTTGATGCGGCAGCATCAGAAGATAGATAGCGGTTTATTAGAAAATATGTGTTTAATAGCCCTCAAAAAATATTTTTGAGGGCTTGATATTTTTTAAATAATATCCCATGTTTAACACATTATAACTGTCAAAGACCCGGACCCGTGTAACACCCGAAAAAAATATACATTTTATGATTTATTTTCATATTAAAATGTGATATAATAAATAATTAGTACAAGGTAGAGTGGCAAAATATAGCATATACATAAGTATATTTTATACTCTGCCGAATAATCCTAATAAATATCTTGGATGTTAAAAGAGTAAGGAGGAAGAGAATATGTCAGACCAAAAATATTTGCCAGAAGGTTGGTCAAACCTAGAAGCAGAAAAAAACATAGGCGAATTTCAAAAGGTTAGTGATTTAAAAAAAGCAAAAGAGAAGAAACAGACACTTGAAGGACTTGTCGTAATGGCAGATGCGGAGTACAATCTGCATGTGGATCTTGGAGGCGTTAGGGGTATAGTACCGCGTAAAGAAGTTAGCGCCGTAGTGGGAAGCGATGGACTGCCGCTTCCGGTAGCTTCAATTACCAAGGTTAATAAAGTTGTTCAGTTCAAGGTTAAAGACATCTTAGAAAAAGAAAATGGGGAAGCCGAGATAATTCTTTCCAGAAAAGATGTAGAGCTTGAAGTGCGGAAGTGGATGTATGAGAACCTTAAAGAAGGCATGGTTCTCAGCGGAATTGTAAGAAACATGGAGCAGTATGGTGTATTTATCGATGTAGGCGGCGGAGTAACGGGATTACTGCATATCGAAGACATTTCAATAGCAAGAATTAAGCATCCAAACGAAAGATTTAAAATCGGCGACAAGATTAAAGCTATTGTAAAGAGCTTTGACAAAGAGACGGGACGAATAATTCTTTCACACAAAGAGCTCCTGGGTACATGGGAAGACAATATCAAAGAGTTTAAAGAAGGTACGACAGTAATTGGTACCGCAAGAGCTAGAGAAAAAAATGGTATTTTTGTTGAGTTAAAACCCAATTTGGTTGGTCTTGCAGAGCATAAAAGCGGTATTGAGTATGGACAGAAGGTGAGTGTCTTCATTAAGAAGATCGTTCCTGAGAAGAAAAAGATTAAACTAGTAATTGTAGGATAGGGGATGATTAGTTTTGGTAGAAGATAAGGATATAAAAACGCCCAAGTCGCCTTTTGCTATGAGACAGAATGAGGTAAAAGTTTTTGATGGTAAAGAAGGATATGCTTCCATCAACCAAGTTGTTTTTAAAGTAGATATGGGCTATATAAATGAGATTCATTTCACTATGCTGGAAATAATCAGTGAGTTTGAGTTTATAACTTCGAGACAGTTGTATCAGATACTTACGTTTAAAGGGCTGGAAATCAAGTCTCAGGACAAGGTAAATGATAAGCTGGAAGATCTTATTAAAAGCAAAGTTATAAACAGATACTATTTTTCAAGTGACGAAGGAAAAGGAATTTTTAGGGTATACTGCCTGGAGAAGATTGGAAAGCATTTACTGAACTCACGAAACGTAAAGTGCGATTGGGTACCTACTGATAATACAAAACCGGTATATATGCTTAAAAGAAAACTAGCTGCAAATCAAGTTTTACTGGCATATATGAGAAAAGTCAAAGCCTTTAAAGGCTATAGGATTGAACCTGTACTAATGTCCAAAAAACAGAACAGCAGGTTTAAACCTTCCTTAGCTATCAGTTTGGTTAAAGATGGCAGAATATCTGATTTTGTTTTTGAAGTTATAAGAAGAAATGCAGGTTGGCCGGATAAGTTTCTTGAGAAGTTGACACTCTACAAGGAATTTTATGAGTACTTCCAATCAAAGGATGGCGGCTTTGAACATCCACCTCAGCTTGTGATTGTGGGGGAGGATGACGCGCATCTAATAGAGGCATTTAAAATAGTGACCAAAAATAAGATAGTTTTCAAGGGGATGGAACTGTATTATACAACAGATCTCAGGCAGCTGGACGATTCACTTGAGAAGTCATTAATATCTTTTAGGTATGATGAAGTTAAAGCAAAGTACATTATGGATATTCTTGAGGTTGACCTGCTTGCAGGAGAGGTACTGCCGTCACTGTAGAAAATAGCATAAAAAAACTGTTGACATATGTCAGCAGTTTTTTTATGCTATTTTCTTTTTTTTAGTAAATTGTCAAAATATTATAGATTTTGTCACTATTTTAGTGTATAATAATATCAAGAGGCAGACAATACGTCTTCACCTCTCGTGTTCCTCCTACCAACGAGGAACGGTCGACAGGTAACGAGAAAGTACCTGATCTATGGGTGATAACCTGGAGTATTAATAATACATTCGTTGTCCTTTTATAGTATTCTAATATTTTGCTATAAAAGGTTTATAAGTTTTAAGGATTTCTTGTTCTTCAAAAGAAATAATTGGTTTATCCGGCTTGGTTAAAATTAGCGGGATGGAATTGCTTAGGTGTATCAACCATTGTATTATATTATGCAATGGACAATGAACATTATCAAATTCTTATTATCCGATACTAACTCTTCATGATGAATGAACTTGTTTCCCTAGTTTAACACAAAAATATTTAATATTACCAAACATAATATTAACATCAACATTCATCATTTATCATTCATTATTAGAGTTACCACCTGTAATTCCTAACCAAAATAAGAAGACAAGTATAACTTATAAAGCAACGACGTAAAATATAAAACAAAAAACCTTCTAAATTCTGAATTTTAGAAGGTTTTTTGTTTTATATATCGTTAGCTTTGTTTTACTTCAATTTTAATCTTTCCCGTTTTATCAAGTACATTTGGATTTTCTGTCTGTTCTTCCTCGATAGTTTGAACATCTACAACACTAGGAATAATCGGTTGTGAAGTTACTAGTGAGGTTCCTAACTCTATTGAAAGGTCGTCAATTTGCGGTTCATCAGTATGTATTTCAGTAATCAGCTCTTTAAGTGCATTCATTTCTTCATTAGAGATCTTATCGTTGAACAGATTCTCTTTCATATTTGTTCCCAGTGTTATGCCCGGTTCAGGACTTGCACCCACATTGTTAACCTGCTGTGTCTCCGGCATTGGTGGTTTTTCTGTTTGTACCTGGCTGTATGAAGTAGAAATTGAGTCATATTGTGGAGCAGGTTCCCTTTGGGTATCCGAGTATGGGGAGTATACTTTGAATTTTTCGAAGTTGTAGAATTTAACCGGATGTTCTTCATAGTATTTTTGTGCAACAAAGTTGGTTTTACCATCACCGAACACAGTTTTACCCTGACTGTTTTTAGTCTTGTATTTAATACATTTAAATGGCTGGTAATGTATTGAGGTTGGCGGCATGTAATGATCCCAAGAGAGATTTTGAGTTGTTGATTCCCTATCAGCATCACCCGAAGAAGCCATGCTGTGTGATACAGCCCACATGAGATCTTTTCCGAATGCATTTGCCCAGTATTCGCTGTCTTCAACATTTGTATCTCCGAAAACAAGTTGTGTCTTGGTATTGGCAATAACAACCTTCTTATAGAATGCCATGGTTTTGGTTCTTTCCAATTGGGATAGGTTCTGTATTGCAACAACAAGCCCACATCTGTATTTTCTGAATAGAGTAAAGCATGTTTCGGTTTCTTTGTTAACGAAGTCTGGAAATTCATCTATATATAGGAAGAATGGTGTTCTGTTCTTTTCATTTCCGGGCCTTCTAAGTACTGCATCCTGCAATGCAAGAATAAAGAACATACCAAAAGCCTTTGATAGTATTGAACCCAATGGTCCACGCCTTGAGCATACGGTCAGGAACTTGCCGATGGCAAGAATATCATCAAAATCTATGTTGTTTGACCTGCTGCAGAGCAGTCTTTTTACATCCTTCTGCCTGATCAGGTTATCCAATTGGGTGGTTGCACCGTAAAGGAATTGTTCTGTGACCCTCCTGCCGCTTCCGACTGTTCCGGGGATAGGAAGTCCTCTGTCGTTTAGAGGCGGTTTATAGAAGTTCTTCTCAAAGTACGCCAATAAGATCTTGTATTCCTGAGACAACACAGGATCCTTCTTCATTTCCTCGCACATATCTTCAACCAGCTCATAATTGTGAAGCATCTCCAGCATATCTTCAAGGTTTGGAAGAAGTCCGCCATGCAGCTTGGAGTACATTACCTTCAGAAGTATGGAGAGATTTTCTATTGCCTGTTGAGTAACCTGTGCAAAGAACAGGTTACTGTCTCCGGGATTCTCGCTCTCATACATTCCTTTTAATACTGTAGATATTATACTTGCTATTTTGGCAGGGTCGTAACCTATAAATGGATTTATACCTACGGAATCTTCATGCATAGGATCTACTATTATACAATCTATACCAAAATTCTTTGCGATATTTCTAATGTTTTTTACATACTCACCGTCCGGGTCGACTGCGCCCAATCCCAGATCTCTGAAGGATAATTCTCCTGTATCCTGGTCCTTGTGCTTAATCATGTCCTTAATCTCTTTTTCAAAAAGCTCTTCTTTTCCCTGAAGCGGTTTCAGGAGTTTGAGAGAGAAGTTTCTATTCAATTCTTCATTGCTGAGAGGGGCTTCAACGTAGGCATAACCTTTTTCAAGAGCCCTGTAACCAAGCTCCTTTGCCAGTTCTCTAAAAAAGTATTTTCTTTCGATATCAATAGCGCCCATGGGCAGTAAAAGTGTGGATGTTTTACCTGTACCGGTCGCACCTTGTATAAGAGTGGCTTCCATTCTTTTTGATTCAGGTGTTACTACCGGTTTATTGCTCTTAGCATCAATACATACAGTGACTTCACATGTGAGAGGTCCTACAGTTTCCACATTATGCCGGTATAAGCTAAATGCAAGGGTGGGTATAAATATTCCGGCATCTCTTTCAGCAAGGAATGCTGAAAATAGAGCTGATAAATAAAAAGTTACAACCAGTGGTATGTAAAAGGTTAAAGCCCTGATTGCGCTGTTTAGTATCTCAGAAGGAACGACATCAATCTCGGGCTTAAGACTCATAATGAGCCGCCAAATCAGTTCGTTTGCATATTGAGTCAGCATACCAAATATTATAAAAGCCAGGATTACGTATGAAAATGTCATATACCTTGCCTTGGATTTCGGGATTTTTATTAAACTCGATGTAGTAACAGTCAGGAAAGCAAAGGTGGGTACCAGTATGTAGAGCGTAAAAAGATAGGGATTGTATGTAATACTACCCTGATAATGATTATATATATGCAGTATCTCTTTAGTCTGCCAGTATGCTATGAGTATACCGAGAGCATACAATGATATTGGGATAAGGTCATAATTATTTAACTTAAGTTTGCCAAGAATCTTAGATAAACTCAAATTGCTTCACCTTCCACGATTTAGAAATATATATTGTAGTATAAGTACTAAAGATAATTTGAGAAAAATATTCCTTATTTTATTATCCTATAAAATGAGACGAATTACAAGATTGAGTTTAATAAAAG
>DHFP01000266.1 GCA_002402315.1 Clostridiales bacterium UBA4821 | reverse complement strand
ATATGGATGTATCAGTAGGATATATACCAAAGAATAAGGTAATTGGATTATCTAAGATAGCAAGAATAGCCGATATGGTAGCTAAGCGATTGCAGCTGCAGGAAAGAATCGGAATGGATATTATGCATATCCTGAAAGATGTTCTTGAGACAGAAGATATTATTGTAGTAATTAGAGGCGAGCATGCTTGTATGACAACCCGAGGGGTTAAGAAGCCTGGAACAGTTACCAAGACAAGTGCACTTAGTGGTTCATTTGAAACTAACAGCACTTTAAGACAAGAGTTTTATAGTTTATTATAAAGCTATTAAAATAAAATATGAAGAAAGGTAGGAAACACCTATGATAAAAAAACCAATACCTCCTTAAAATATTGTTATTGCAAAGGGATAAAATCTAATAATAAAATTAAGGAGAGAAGATTATGAACATAATGGAATTAGCAATTAAAAGAGCAAGAGAAACAATGAGTCAAAACTTAGGAGGCCCATTTGGAGCGGCCGTAATTGATAGGGATGGAACAATCTTATCAATTACATCAAATTCAGTATTAGGTGACCACGACCCAACAGCTCATGCAGAGGTTAATGCAATTAGAGAGGCCTGCAAAGTAAAGGGTAGCCACGATTTAACAGGGTGTGTAATATATGCAACGATTATATGGGCTAATATCAAAACAGTATATTATGGATGCACTCCAGCAGATGCAGAAGAGATTGGATTCAGGGATGATTTCATTTATAACTTTATCCAAGATGGACTTCAAGATAAAACAATCTTAGAAATCGAAGAGAAAAATAGACAAGATTGCTTGGTATTATTTAAAGAATATCAAGAGCAGTCCAAAGAAATTTATTAATAGGAGGATAAAGAGAATGAAAAAATTACCTAACATCAAAAATATTAGTTTTTTACAATTAGCTTTAACAATGTTATTCGTGGTAAGTTTATTAGTCAGTAATGTCATTACATCAAAGCAAGTATTACTACCATTTGGTATTGTAATGACCGGAGCAGTTTTTATCTTTCCAATTACTTATATCTTATCAGATGTATTTTCAGAGGTATATGGATATAGATGGAGTAGATTAACCGCATACATGGCATTTGCTGCAAACCTATTTATGGTAATAGTATTTAGCTTAGTTATAGTAACTCCTGCTCCATCATTTTGGGTGCACCAAGAAGCATTTCAAACGGTATTAGGAAATACACCAAGAATTTTGGTAGCTTCATTATTAGCCTTCATGATTGGAGATTTTGTAAACGATAGAGTGTTTAAGAAAATGAAAGAAAAATATCCTGCAAGTCATAAGGGATTTGGATGGAGAGCTATTTTATCAAGTTTCGCAGGAGAAGTAATTGATAGTCTTATTTTCCTACCAATAGCTTTCTTAGGTAAAATGTCAATAAATAATTTAGTAGTTATGTTAATCATGCAGGTAATTATCAAAACCGGATATGAGATTATAATCTTACCAATAACATATAAAGTTGTCCATACTGTTTCTAAATATGAGAAGGGCAGCCAACCAAATGAATCGAAAACCATATATAGTTATGATAATAAACAAATTCAAAAATAGGAGGAAGAAAAGGAATGAAACTTAAACTTAAAACACTGAAGTTGCAGGAAATGGTTTCAAAATCCATTAAGGGAGCATCTAATAATAAGATGATTCCAATCACCGGATTAATGGCCATAGTATTAAAGAAAGGAATGCTGACACTCATTACAACAGATGCTACAAATACTCTTAAAGTAATGGAGAATAATGTAGAGGGGGATGACTTCTACGTAGTTGTACAAACAGATATATTTAGTAAGCTTGTGGCCAAGACTACTACTGAAACAATTACCTTGACTTTAAAAGAAAATAGCTTAGAAATCAAAGGCAATGGTACATACAGTATTGAATTGCCATTGGATGAAGAGGGGCAGCTAATTAAGTTCCCTGAATACAAGTTTGATGACAAGATAGAAAAATCAGTTATCAATCTTTCAACAGTAAAAGTATTACTAAATGCTAATAAAGCAGCCCTTGCAGAAACAATGGAAATCCCTTGCTTAACTGGATATTACTTTGATGATAATGTTATTACGACCGACACATTTAAAGTATGTAGCAATGATATTAAAGTATTCCCAAATAAGGTATTATTGCCTTCAGAGATGATGGAGTTATTATCTATAATGGATGAAGAGAAGATTACTGTTCAGCATTCAGGAAGCAAGATTTTATTTACAACCGGCAATGTAGTTGTATTTGGTTCACAGCTTGACGGTATTGAAGATTATCCAGCAGAAGCTGTTGGAGCTTATCTTGAAACAGAATTCTCAAGCGTTTGTAAACTACCAAAGGGCGCGTTACTAAATGTATTGGATAGATTGGCATTATTCGTAGCAACCTATGATAAGAATGGTGTTTACCTAACATTTACGAAAGATGGTGTAATATTTAGTAGTAAGAGAAGTAATGGTACAGAGCTTATCAAATACCAAGGAAGCGAAAACTTCCAGCCATTCACATGCTGCGCTGATATTGAATTACTAAAATCTCAAATTTCAGCTCAAGGTGAAGAAGTTGTTGAAATGTGGTATGGTCATGAGAAAGCACTTAAAATGACATCAGGAAAAATTACTCAGATTGTAGCTCTATTAGAGGATGATAGAGTAATGGATAATGGCGAGACAGAGTAGTTTGGAACAATGGAAAGATATTAAGGGTTATGAGGGACTTTACCAAGTTAGTAATGAAGGGCAGGTAAAGACCCTCAGCCGAAAGGCTTTAAGGCGTTACAATAGCTACAGGACACTTACTGAAAGAATCTTAAAGCCTCAAAATGATGTTTATTTACATGTTACTTTGTATAAAGAAGGAAGAGGTAAAGTTAAGGCTATTCATAAGTTAGTCGCCGAAGCCTTTATCCCTAATCCTAATAAATATCCTCAAGTCAACCATAAGGATGAAAATAAACATAATAACAGCGTGGATAACTTAGAATGGTGCTCAAGACTATATAATGCTAATTATGGGACATCCCGTAAACGTATATCAAATAAGTTAAATAAGTCAGTTCAGCAATTTGATTTAGACGGAAACTTCGTTGCAGAGTATAATAGTTTAAAACAGTTAAAAGAGTTAACAGGTTTTGACCAAGGATTAGTAAGTTGTGTTTGTAGAGGAATTTATAAACAGTGTTATGGATACAAATTTAAGTATAAGGAGGGATAAAATGGCGAGGCAAAGTTTGAAGAACATACATCGTTTGATAGAGGCGGCTACAACACAAATGCCAGTAAATCAGCAGTTTGTGGCCGACCTCAAGGTATCTATTGAGAAGCAGGATTCACTTGTAGGTAGAAAACCTTCTAAAAGCTATAAACCATCCTCAATGGCGTGCATTAGAAATATGTACTTTCAAGTGACCGGAACGGAAGCAGATGAAGAAAGAAGCAATGCTTGTTTAGTAGGTATTTGCGAATCAGGCAGCGACCGACACGAACATATCCAAGCGGCCGTAACCAAGATGAAAGACTTTGGAATTGATTGTGAATATATAGATGTTGAAAAGTTTGTTAAAATGAGAAAGCTTGATTATTTAGAAATTGTTAAGAAGCAAGGATTTGAAACCAAGCTATATCACAAAGACCTAAATATGAGCTTCCTATGTGACGGAATTATCAAGTACAAAGGACAATACTACATTTTAGAGATTAAGACAGAAACCATCTATAAATGGCAATCAAGAGAAGGAGTAGCAGAAGAGCATATACCTCAGGGAACAGCCTATTCTACTTGCTTAGGAATTGACCAGATATTGTTCCTATATGAGAATAGAGATAACTGCGATAAGAAAGCCTTTATTTTAGAAGTAAGCGATGACATGAAATATGATTATATAGTTTCAAGAATAGAGGAATGTGATGGATATGTTAGCAGATTAATTCCACCACCAAAACCAATAGATATCTCTAAAAAGACTTGTCAATATTGTAATTACAAATATGAATGCAGAAAGGCAGGAAAGTGATAATGGGAGTAAGTAGAGGAAAAGATTTTGAAGATGAGATGAAAAAAGCCTTTTCAAAACATTCTGATATATCCCTTGACCGCTTTCCTGACCCGATGGCAGGATACGCAGGAATAAGAAATATTTGCGACTTCGGTGTATATAGATATCCATTCCAATATTACTTTGAATGTAAAGCATTTTCAGGAAACACTTTAAACTTTAGTTCAGGAATTACTAAAGACCAATGGGATGGAATGGTAGAGAAGTCGCAAATTCCTGGCGTAATCGCAGGTGTAATCATTTGGTTTATTGACCATGATATTACTGCATTGGTTCCAATTCAAGAGCTTGTACAACTGAGAAATAATGGAGCTAAATCATTAAATGTAAAGGATATAAAAGAATCCAAAGTTAAATACTTTACAGTCCCCGGACGAAAGAAAAGAATATTCTTTGAATATGATGCAGATAGTTTTATCAAAAGTGTTAAGAAATGGGCTACAGATTATTGGATGGAGGTGATGGTAAGTGGCAAAGGGTAATGAAGCAGCATTAAGTGGTGAAATTGAAGTTGGAAAAGTAAGGCAATTACAAAAGCGAATTAATGCTAATAGTGATATAGTAGATGGAATTGTAAATAGATTAGTTTCCGATTATTGCAAACCATTAGATGATTACATGAACTTTATTAAAGGCATACTTGACGACACTGCCAACCCTCCAAATGATAGAGAACTGGATGATTTTACTTTAAACATTCCGGTATTGTTATATTTTACGGGGGAGGCTCAGGAAGCCCTTGGAGTTAAGGAAGATGTTGCAAAGGCAGTTAAACAAGAGTTATACAATGAAGTTTATGATAAATCGACGGGAACCATAGCAGATAAAACGGCCGCAGCAGAATTGGCAACACAGAATGAATATATAGCTCATATAGCGTATCAAAGAGCATATAAGAAAATTAAATTACGAATGGAAGCAGCTAATGAAACTCTACAAAGTATTAAGAAAGTTATTTCAAGGCGAATGGTGGAGTATGAGGTAGCAAGAGTAGATTCAGGAAGAATAGGAGGTCAATAATGGACAAGGTTGCAATATTAAGGAATGAGCTTGATTTTATCAATGATGGGTTACTTCGTGAATTTGTGGAGTATTGTGTAGATGAAGCCCCAGATTATTTCTTTACAATGCCTGCAAGTACTACAGGAAAGTTTCATCCTGCATATACATTAGGTGAAGGAGGGCTAATTAAACATACTAAAGCAGCTGTTAAAATAGCTCATGATTTACTTAATTTAGAGCAGAATAAGCATCTTAATGCTGACCAAATTATCACCGCGTTGATATTACATGATAGCATTAAGAAGGGCAATAATGGTTCTAATTATACAGTAACAGAGCATCCACTTTATGCAGCAGATTTCATTGGAAGAAAGATTGACGAGTTTGAAGTAGAGTACGAAGTGGATTGTGAGGAGCTGGAAGATTTAAGATTGGAAGTAGCTCATATTCAAAGACTTATAAAAAGTCATATGGGTCAATGGAATTCAGATTATCGATTAGCTAAAGAAATTCTACCAAAGCCTGTGGAGGAAGATGAAAAGTTCGTTCATACCTGCGATTATTTAGCAAGTAGAAAATATCTGACATGTGAGGTAGAATAATATGGGAAAATTAGATACACTCATTAAAGATTTTAATAAGCAGTATAAAGAGGAAATTGCAGCGAGAGGGATACCAAAGATACAAACACAGAAGATACCATTCAGTAGCCCAAGAGCAAATTATATGTTATATGGTGGAATACCAAGAGGAAGAATCGTAGAATTTGCTGGAGAAGAGAATGGCGGAAAAACTACAACAGCACTTGATATAGTAGCAAACTCTCAACCTTTATTTGAGCAGGAATGGGAAGATGAAATAAAAGAGCTCGAAGCTATTGATAAGAAAAAGAAAGAACAGCAAGTAAGATTGGATTATCTTAAAGCAAGAGGCCCAAAACAAGTAGTTTATGCCGATTGTGAAAATACACTGGATGAAGATTGGGCAAGAAATCTTGGAGTAGATACTGATAAGCTAATATTACTTAAACCACAAAGTCAGACAGCTGAACAGATATTTGAAATGCTACTGCAAATGATTGAAACAGATGAAGTTGGATTAACAATTATTGATAGTTTAGGGGTTATGCTTTCAGCTCAAGCTTATGAGAAGACAATGGAAGAAAAGACTTACGGAGGAATTGCTGCAGCCCTAACATTATTTAGTAAGAAAGCAGAATTATTATGTAGTAAATATGGCTGCACTCTAATTGGAATTAACCAGATGCGAGAAGATATGAACAGCCCTTATGGTGGTATGATAACAACTGGAGGTAAAGGCTGGAAACATAATTGCAGTGTAAGGCTAATGTTTCAAAAAGGGTCATATATAGATGAACGAGGAAATGAAATAAAAAGAAGCTCGGAGTCACCTGCAGGCAATTTGGTAATGATAAATATAGCAAAGACCAAAGTTTGTAAGCCTGATAGAAGAGTTGGATTTTACACTTTAAGATATGACACCGGAATAGATGTAATAGCCGATACGGTTGAAGTCGCATTGAAATATGGAATAATTAATCAGGCAGGAGCTTGGTTCACCTTTATTGATTTGGATACTGGCGAAATTATTTCAGATGATGAAGGAGAGCAGATTAAGCTTCAGGGGAAACCAAATCTTATTGAATATTTGGAAGATAACCAATACTTACTTGATGAAATTAATAACAAAATAAAAGCATTATCAATTTAAGCATGAGGAGCTCTTGGCTCCTCTTTTTTATTTCAATTTAACAAAACAATGCGTGACTAATCTAAGAATATGTTATATAATATTATTAAGGATAGAAGTTACGAAACCTTATAAAAACTATAAAAACTCAGGAGGAAGAAAAGATGGCAAGAACACTTCAAAATTTTAACGAGGAAAGAACATTCGGAGTAGAAATTGAATTCACCACAGCAACAAGAGAAGAGGTTGCAAGGCTAATGAATGCTAAAGGGGTTAGTGCATATGTAGAAGGATATAATCATTCAACTAAAAACCATTGGAAAGTAATAACAGATTCATCTTGCGGATATGAATTAGTAAGCCCTCCACTTAAAGGCAGAGAAGGGATGGAGCAGTTAAGAAAAGCTTGCGAAGCATTAAAGGAAGCAGGAGCCAAAGTAGATAGAAGATGCGGATTACATGTACATCATGACATAAATGATTATAACGCAAAGCAAATCGCTAATATCTTCGCAATATATATTAAATTAGAAACTACCATAGATACATTAGTACCTAATAGCAGAAGAGCAAATAATAATAGATTCTGCGGCAGCTTATTCGCAGGTACAACTCAACAGAATATCCTTAATAAATTAAAAGAAGTTAATAGCTTAGATGATATAAAGAATATATGGCACACAAGATATGTAAAAGTTAACTTCCAATCATATGTAAAATATGGAACAATCGAATTTAGACAACATANNACCAGTTCAAAAGACATATAAGGCTGAAAATGATAACCTACAAAGCATGAGAAACATACTTAGACTAATACCTGCAAAGGGAGCAACTGATGAAATAGCTGAGATGTTTAAATGGTATAGAGGTAGAGCAAAAGAATTAGCAGCAGCTTAATAATAAAGGATGGGCTAACGGGCAACTACAAAAACTTAATTGGAGGAATTAAAAATGATTAAAGTAATATTAGCTGAAGGTGGAACATATATAGGTCAGGATGCAAAAGATATCATTGTACAATTGAAATTAGAGGATTGGACAAGATATGATAATATAGAAGCTTATCAGAAAAACATAGCAAGAAGAGTAATGGTATTCAAGAATGAAAAGATACAATTTAGCAACGATGATGAGTTCCTGCAGGAGCTTCAAAGAATAGGATTTATTCAGGAGATAATAAGATAAAGGAGGTAAAACAAATGCTAAATCTATTAGAAGGCTATAAGGGTTCAGTAGAGATAAATGGTAATGCGTACAGCGATTTAAAAGCAGCTGTACAATCCTTAAAAGGATTCGAAGGAGAGTTAACCATAGTACTTAATAAAGGAGCTAAAATCAAAGAATCAGCTTCAGTAGCTAATACTAATTATACAGAAAATAAGGTGCAAGAGATTCAGGGCTCACCAATATATAAAATCAAGGTTCGACAGTATATGACAAAGCCTGCAAGCCCGGAATTTGATTTTCATAATAAGTGGAATAACGGAAGTCCAATGCCTATGAGAATTATGGTAGGAAGAAAGCTGAAGGAAACCCAGGGAATGGTTCAGATGGAGTTATGGGGTGAAATTACAGAAGAGGTTACTCATAGCTGCATGAAATGTGGAAAGAGATTAACCAATCCAGTTAGTAAGTTCTTTGGAATTGGCCCGGAATGTGGAGGACATAATTACACCAACCCTTTTGAAACCGAGGAAGAGCTAAAAGGAGCAGTCAATGATATGCAGGAGCAGCTCAAAGAAATTAAGTGGACAGGATGGATTATAAAGTCAGCTATTGAGGAAGAAGTTTATTTAGAAGATAGGAGGTTGGATTAATGAAAAAGCAATATTGTGAAAACTGCGGTAAGCTACAAACGGAAGCAGAATATTTAGTAGGGCAGTGTAATGATTGTGACCCCTTTGAAGACCCCGAACTATTGGAAGAATTATTTGGCGAAGCAGAATATTAGATTAGGAGGAGAAAGATATGAAAGCAGGAATTACTAAGGAACAATTAGTTAAGAGCTTAGGGGAAACCCTAAGCCTGACCCGTGAAGGTATAAGTCATTTGGAATTAAAGGATAATGATACCGTCATCATTCATTGGAATCATGGTTATACAAGAGAAGTAAATATTCATATGGATAGTGGGTTAGAAATCATGAAAGATGTTCTAAAAAATATTGATTATTAAGTTTAAGAATACGCTGTAAATTCTATATAATATGTAGGCAGGTAACCACTCCTGCCTCAACTCAAAAAACTTATAAGGGGGTTAAGTTATGAAAAGAGCATTAAGAGTTGTTGGAATGATATGGATAGGGTTTTGGTTATTGGGGACAATTGTAATGATATCTACAAATGAAGTAACCATAGCCATTACGTTTCTAATCCTTTCATTACTTGGTTTAATACCTATACTAAAGATTAAGAAAGAAAAGAGAGAGCGTGCACGAAAGGTCAAGGAGCCTAAAGTTAAAGAACTTAGACCAGAAGAGCAATTGGAGCAGCAGGATTTCAATATTAGTAAGCATCTGAAACTTGGGGTTCATAATCACTTTTATGTAGATGATGTCAATAAGAAGTTTGCTGTTAAGGTCGGTAGAAAAGGCCAACCAAAGATTTATAACTATACTGATTTAGGAGCATTTGAATTGAATGAAGATGGTAATAGTATTGTAAATGGTAAGGGATTAGCAACTGCAGTTGGTGGATTAACATTCGGTTTGTTAGGAGCCTTGGTTGGAAGCTCAGGCAAAAGAAAGAATCAAAATACCTGTACATCATTATTAGTTCGTATGATGGTTAACAACTTAGATAATCCCGAAGTGGTAATTCCATTCATTGTAACCGAAACTAAGAAGAGCAGTTATATTTATACAAATGCTATATCAGAATCAAAGAATTTAATTGCAACTTTAAACTATATTGAAAAGCAGGAACAAAGTAGGTGATACCTTGGCATTATTTGATACAAAACCTAAACCTAAAGAACTATCAAATAGTAATCCATTTATCCAGCCCGGACAATATACAGAAGAAGAATTACCAATAGCAGAGCTAATACAGCGCCGTAGATTACAGATGCTTATTCATAGCAAGCTATATTATGATATGGATACTAATCTAATAACCGATAAACAGTTTGATGAATGGGGTAAGGAGCTGGTAAAGCTGCAAAGAGATTATCCTAATATAGCAAAGAGAATATGTTATGCTCAAGCATTTAAGGATTGGGATGCAAGCACTGGCGCCTTCTTACCATTACAAGACCAATGGGTAATTAGAAAAGCTCAACAACTATTAAACATAAACAATGCAAGCCTGAAAGGAGATAATGATAAAATTGTACATAAGAAAGTAGAACGGAATATGGAGGTTAAGAATAACCAAAAGATTAAAGGAAAAAAGAAACCACAGGGTAGTGCCCTTTTTAAACTTTAAAAAATAATGAAAATAAAGGAGAATGAAGATGAAAGGTTATAAGGGATTTGATAAGAATTTAAAATGTAGAGGATTTCAATTTGAGGTTGGTAAACAATTTGAAGAAGAGAAAGCAGAATGCTGCAATACTGGATTCCATTATTGCCAAAATCCATTAGATGTGTTTAGTTATTATGCTCCAGCAAATAGTAGATATTGTGAAGTGGAAGGTAAGGGTATAATTGATAGCCAGGGCCAAAACGATACTAAGGTAGCTGCATCCCAAATTCATATTGGATTAGAGATTGGACTTCCAGGCATTATCAAAGCAGGTGTCGATTATATTAAATCTAAAGTAGATTGGGAAAACGCTAAAGAATCAAATACCGGAAATAAGTCAGCAGCTACAAATACCGGAGATTATTCAGCAGCTACAAATACCGGAGATTATTCAGCAGCTACAAATACCGGATATC
>DHFP01000061.1 GCA_002402315.1 Clostridiales bacterium UBA4821 | reverse complement strand
GAAAGACGGATTGCCAGATCTTTTATAGCAGCCTTTTGCTGTTATATTGATGCCTGGAGCTGTGAAAAACCGCTTGTGATAACTGATATATTCCCAGCACTTAAAGCCCTTGCAGCGTAATTTCCAAATCCATATTTAGTTTTCATGACGTTGTTTTCAAATTTTCTAATCGGCAATGTCTATTTGCCATGCTCTTTTCTTGAATCCACACGTCTTCACATACTTCATTTAACCATTACTTCCATTCCATAACATTTGTCAAATTATGTTTTTCGATTATACTCTTTAAATATAACTGACAAATAGAATTATACATAAATCTTATAAATTTGGCAACATTATTAGATTGTTGGTAATTTAAAATAAATCAGATCAGTATGCATACAAATTCCCATACGGTCTTTTATTATAAGGGATTAGTTTGGTAAATCCCTTATTTAGGATAAAATCATAACTGAACCCAAAGTATTCCACATATCGTTCGACGTATCTCTTAATAAGATTCATATCTTCTTCACCAGGGTTAATAGGTTTTACCTCTTTCCCAAGTTTATGTGGTTCTACACAGCCCCTGACAAAAATAACCCCTCCATGCATGCCGGTCCCACAATAATTTCCCAGCATCTGCTCGCCATCTTCCAGATTTAGCCCCAACAATATTATTATTCCTCCGGCCATGTATTCTCCTAAAAAGTCTCCGGCTTTTCCTCCGACTACTATCACCGGCACCTTATCTTTGTACTCTTTCATGTGGATACCCACCCTGTATCCGACATCTCCCTTTACAAATACCTCTCCGCCGCGCATGGCATATCCAAGCGTATCGCCCGCATTGCCATGAATGATTATTCTACCGTCATTCATAGTATTTGCAGCCGCATCCTGTGCATTACCATGAACAACAATTTCAATACCGTTCATGTAAGCAGCCATATCATTCCCCGGAATACCTTCTATTATAATCTTTTGGTTCCCCGTTATACCATCACCAATATATCTCTGTCCATTTACATTTTTTAAAACTATTTCGTTCTGTCCGGACTTCAATGCCTCTTTTATTGTCTTATTCAGGTTGGAATAATAAATACCATCTGCGTCAATTACCTTCATGTGGACACCACCTTTTGTCCCAGCATTTTTTGCTTTCTATAATCCTTTGGAAAATTTATATAACCAAAATCATTTTTTAATATTTCATTCATAAATTGACTGACATCTATCTTCTCCTTGATAAGGTTAGTCATTATCCCTGCTCTATCAATATCATTAAGGTAAATAAATCCCACAACCCTACTGTCTTTAAACACCATTTTTTTATACGAACCACTTTGGCCGTCTCTCTTTTCAAGAATCTCAAATCCTTCCCCCTCAGGCCTTCCTATACCTGCTGTTATCATGGGTAAATCGAAAAAGCCTATTGAGTTCATGGCAAAACCGCCCTCATATTCCACTTCTCCTCCTGCCATGTTCTGACCGGCTGCCTCGCCCTGTTTGTATGCTCCAGGAAGGATTGGAATTACTCTCTGCACATTATACAGAGTATCGTAACTTTCACATACATCTCCTGCTGCATAAACATTTTCAATGTTTGTCCTCATATAGCTATCTACGACTATACCCCTATTGACATTCACAGGTGTGTCCTTCAGCATGCCGGTATTGGGAACCACACCGATAGCAATAATAACAAAATCGCATTCAATGACACTTCCATTATTCAAAGTTACGGAACTAACCTTCTCGTCACCATTGAAAGAACTTACCGACGTATTTAACCTGAAGCTTACCTGATGCTCTTCCAGACGCTTCTGTACAATGTCTGCAGCAGTCTCATCCAGAATAGCGCTTAATACCCTGTTTGCAAGCTCTACTACCGTAACCTCTACCTGCAGTTTCCTTAGTGCCTCTGCAGCTTTCAGTCCTATAAGTCCGGCTCCTATAATTACAGCCCTGGCGCCAGATGTGCAAACATTCTTTATGGCCTTTACGTCATCAAGCTTCAGAAATGTATAAATCTCCCGCTTGCCCAGCCCTTCAGTCGGTGGTATGAAAGGTTTACCGCCTGCAGCAATAAGGAGTCTGCCGTACCTAATTCTCTCCTGGCTTTCCAAGATCACTTCGTTGTTATAACAATCAACCCATATAACCTTGCAGCCAAGCCGTGTTTCTACATTATTTCTCTGGTAAAAGTTCAACTCTCTATAAATAATTTTATCTTCATCAACTTTACTTGCAAGGTAATAAGAAATCAGCGGCCTTGAATAGGTATGGTAAGGCTCATCGGACAATATTGTTATCCTGCCCTCTTTATCAACCTTCCTGATTCCCTCAACTGCACCTATGGCAGCAGCAGAATTGCCGATTATTACGTAATGCATATAACTCACACCCTTTTCACTCATATATCAATGCTCCGTTAGGACACCCTTTTACGCAAGCAGGTATATCTCCGGTCTTACTGCACAAATCACACTTGGAAGCCACTTTCTTGTTTCTCTCATCCCTGCTGATTACCCCAAACGGACATGCCATTATACAGGACCAGCACCCCACGCACCGTGAAATATCATTGGTAACAATCCCTGTCTCAGGGTCTTTCCTCATCGCCCCTGTTATACATGCCTTAGTACAGGGTGATGCATCACAGTGCCTGCACTGCAGCGCAAAAGAAACCGGCCTCTTTTCTTCAAAAACTATCCCTGGTAAAGGCCTCCTCTCCTGGTCCAGCTTATAAGCTTTGATTACATCGCTCGGGTATCTAGAGTGCACCGTAATGCAGTGTACCTCACACAACCTGCACCCAACACAGTATTCTTCCTTTGCATAAACTTTTTTTATGTTAGTAACGCTCATATCAGAACCCCCTAAACCCATAGCTAATGGTCATTTTACTCTCCCGCAGGCAAGATTCCCAGTATCTTAAGCTCCCTATCGGTAAGCCCGATTCCTCTCAGCATCAGTCTATTTCCCCTTAAGCTTTCAATTGCATTTATGCCCATTCCACCTAGCATTTCCTTCATTTCATGCGACCATGCCCCTATTAAATTTACCAGCCTCTTTGAAGCAATCTCCGGATTCAGCCTCTTGGTAAGCTGGGGATCCTGAGTTGCAATACCCCAATTGCACTTCCCGGTGTAGCACCTCTGGCACATATGGCAGCCCATTGCAATCAACGCTGAGCTGGCAATATTAACTGCATCAGCGCCCAGCGCAATAGCTTTAATGATATCTGCACTATTCCTAATGCTTCCTCCCACAACCAGTGAAACTTGATTTCTTATTCCTTCCGCCCTGAGCCTCTCATCTACTGCAGCAAGTGCTAACTCTATAGGTATACCTACATTGTCTCTGATTCTTGTCGGAGCCGCGCCGGTACCACCCCTATAACCATCTATCGCAATTATATCGGCTCCTGCCCTGGCTATTCCTGAACAAATAGCTGCCACGTTATGAACTGCCGCAATTTTAACGCCAACCGGCTTTTTATAGTCTGTAGCTTCCTTTAGAGAAAAAATTAATTGTCTTAAATCTTCTATAGAGTATATGTCATGATGCGGTGCCGGAGATATTGCATCAGAACCCAAAGGTATCATCCTGGTCTGAGATACATCCTCTCCAACCTTCTCACCCGGCAGGTGCCCGCCTATGCCGGGTTTTGCACCCTGACCGATTTTTATCTCCACAGCCGCCCCTGCATTGAGATACTCGGAGTCCACACCGAACCTGCCTGAAGCAACCTGGACTATGGTGTTGTTTCCATATAAATGCAAGTCTCTATGGAAGCCTCCTTCTCCGGTATTACAGTAAATTCCAATTTCAGATGCCGCCATTGCCAGAGCTTTACTTGCATTAAAGCTTATTGCGCCAAAAGATAGCGCCGAAAACATAATAGGAACTTCCAACTCCAGTTGAGGAGGAAGCTGTTCCTCTAATTTACCATTTTTGATTTTCAATTCATCCGGCTTTCTACCTAGAAACATCTTCAATTCCATAGGTTCCCTCAAGGGGTCTATGGAAGGATTTGTAACCTGGCTTGCATTCAAGAGCATCTTATCCCAATAAATAGGATACGGTTTATCATTGCCCATACCGGTAAGCAGAATTCCTCCTGTTTCAGCCTGCTTACAGATATCACGCATAACACCCGAAGTCCAGTTTGCATTTTCCCTGAACTCAATAGGGTATTTTCTAATGCTAAGCGCTCTGGTTGGACATAAGACTACGCACCTATGACAGTTAACACATTTGGTCTCATCTGATATTATTTTTTTATAATCTTCATCATATTCATGAACCTCATTGGCACACTGCCTTACACAAACCTGACAATCTATACATTTATCAGAGTTTCTATCAATATAAAATTCCGGCATTAAGTAATTTATGCTCATATTCTCTCAGCCCCCTCAAGCAAACCAATAACCGGCTCTCCACCTCTTGGTGACCAAACTTTCTCAGGGTTTTTGCATATCCTTCTTATAGCTGATTCCTCGCTTGCAACATATAGAAAGTCTCCCTTTGTAGCGGCAACCAGTGGACGCAGTTTTATCCTGTCATTCAATGCTACTATACCATGCCTTGAACCCAATATTATGGAAAACGGGCCATTAACCAGTAAACTTCCATATACAGCCCTTATTGCCTTGACTAATTCCTTCTTTTTCTCATCCATTCTCTCAATATCCTTCCAGAAAGGAGCCGCCATTACCGTAACCGCAGCCTCTAGAGGAAGCTGATGCTTTCTCAACAGGATATCGAATATATATGTTATAGCCTCTGTATCGGTTTTTAATGTACACTTGTATCCAAACATCTCCAGATATCTCTGATTGGCTCCATATGATGAGATTTCTCCATTATGAACAATAGACCAATCCAACAGTGTAAATGGGTGAGCTCCTCCCCACCATCCGGGAGTATTTGTAGGAAACCTTCCATGAGCCGTCCATATATAGGCCTTGTAGGTATCCAACTTATAGAACTCTCCCACTTCCTCAGGATACCCTACTGCTTTAAAAGCTCCCATATTCTTACCGCTGGATACTACATAGGCTCCGGTAAATTCACTATTTATCTTCATAACACATTTGGCAACATAGTCGTCTTCAGTCAGTTCAGACTTGACCAGCTTATCTTTCCTTGCCCTGACAAAATATCTCCAGATTATTGGCGGGTTTACTATTGAACCAACCTTACGGGTAGGAACCTTTCCACCTATCTCAATATCAAATTTTTCATTCAGGAAAATCTCTGCCTCTTCCTTGGATTTCTTGTCATCGTAGAACATATGAATTGCATAGTGATCCTTATATTCAGGATAAATCCCATATGCCGCAAAACCGCCGCCCAGGCCATTTGACCGTTCTCTCATGAGTGCTATTGATTTTATTATATCCTCTCCGGAAAACACCTTGCCTCTTCTATTAATAATGCCCGATATTGCGCATCCGGATGGTATCCTAACTTCTCCTTCTCTTGCCAACATAAAAATCCCCCTTGATTCGAAATCATTATAGCATTATTGCATAGTATCTTCAAATTGATTTCTTTGCCAATCTTTATTATATTATCCAACACTCTTTATCAGAATTATACTTTATGTATTTTAGAATATATGCCTTGGTTTGATACTTCAAGAAGACAATAAGATGCCGTATTTTCTGGTGCCGGCAAGCTGATGCTTCCGGGATTAATTAAAAGAGTATTGTTGTAATAACTCTCAAACGGTACGTGCGTATGCCCGAAAAGCGCAAAATCAACCTCAAGTTCTTGGCTTCGATAGGCTATTCTAGCATATCCCGTCTTTACACCATAAAGATTTCCATGTGTAATAAATCCCTTCTTGTTTCCAATCTGAATTGTTTTCTCCTTAGGCGCCTCAGCAGACCAGTCATTGTTACCGGATACGTATTCTATTTGAATATGTTTGAAGCTGTCTTCCAGCTTTTTAGCATCCTTTACTAAATCCCCAAGATGAATAATCATATCTACGTTATTTAAGGATTTGATTATATCTATCATTTTATCTGTATAACCGTGGGAATCGCTGAACACTAATATCCTCATAACTCCTCCTGCAAAACCCCTGATTCATAAAGAAGACTTCCATTATAACCGTCAAATATATATGTTCCTTTATCAGTTATTATTTTCCATGCAGGATCTGCCTCGCCATATTTAATAACCTCTTGATTTTTATTAACATCAGCATAATAACCTAACAAGACTTCCCTGACAGTGGTTTGACTGCTCCTTTCAACACTTTTAATCAGTTCAATTAAAGCATCCACCGGGGTCACTTTTTTCGGCTTTCCTACAAATCCATCAAAACTAACCAATCCATGAGTTAATATTATTTGGCCGGAGTCATTTACTTTTGCTTCTACATAGTTATTAAATATTTCATTGTCTTTGTAATAACAACTTAGTTTGAGTTCATATCCATCCCTTCCCTTTACAAGGGATTCTAATGTGTAATTTTCAATAGTTGTATATAATCTTAAGATATTATATATATATTCCTTAACCTTATCTTCACTATTAAGCTGCAATTTATCAGGACCCTTATTTATGGTGTAATTAAATCTACCGTTTACTCCTACCTTTAATTTTTTATCCTCGAACGTATAAATAGTTTCATTCGTTTGCCCCTGTACTTTAGTCCATTTACCGCTTCCAATAAGCTTATCTGCAAGCCAATCGCCTTCAGCAATCTCATTAGTTGTCTTAATTCGAGGCATAAAGCTGATCTTTGTGGGCATTTGCTGCTGGAGAATTATATTATTCTGAGACAGCAAGCTTGTAACACTCTGAATTTCATCAGCCTTTAACTCTCTGCGGCAGCTCTTTTCAACCACTTTCATCATCAGAAAAATATTAACTATAAGAAAAACAATGATTAATATGGTCTTAACTTTAGCCCAATCCAAATTAATCAACTCCTATCTTTAGCAGCATCTATAGTTTTCCATGCTTTTCTGCCATCAACCTGATACTTCACTAACCATACCGGATACAGGGTAGTCCCACCCCCCTCTGCTACCCTATAAACCAAGCGTATATCTTCAATATGAATATTTGACTTATTGGAGCCAACATTCTCAACAATGGAATTAATTATACTTATACTGTCATGATTGGATAAAAATCTATATTCCTCTTCCAATGCTTTAGGCTCAGATAAAAGCCTCTTATACCTGATTAAACCGTTTCCAATCATAACCTCAACCGCACCGTTTACCGGTGGATTTTCATTCATTCTGCTGCACACAACAGGTATCCCCTCTACTGTATAGTTAAATTGAAATACATATTCTCCCTTTTCAATGCTCATACCTGTAAGGTAAAGCGAGCCTATCCCACCATATTTTTCTGTAGTAGTCAGAGTCGTTCTCAAGGCACTTTCAAAACCGGCATCTTCCCGGTTTAATATACTATCCTCCCTTAACTCGAACTCTACCATGCCATCCGAGTATATCTTTAAAGTGTTGTTTCTCTCATCAATAAATATGTGGGTACCATCATTCTTGATAAATTTAGCATAGTCGGCTCCCTGAAAAAACTTATTAACGAGATTATCTATCTCTTCGCCTTCATCAATTGTTATCTCGGGCACAAAGTCGACTTTCTTTAACGAAACAGTCTTTTTTCTTTGGTTAGAATGGCTGGTAATAGGCGCAATTACCCTGTCATTAAAGGTTAAATCCGGTCCTGCATCCGGCAGTGCCTCTTTTAAAGAATGGTACCGGATCAATCTGTCATCATTAAATATTTGTTCAAGATACTTATCACTGAAAAATTGGCTATTCGAAAAATAAAACTTTTGATAAACATCCTTATTGTTCCTTTTCTTTTTAGTATATAGTATTACATTCTCGCCAAGCCTGATAATTGACATCTCACTGATATTAACAGCTGCCTCATTTATTTTATTATCATCTGCTTTAATTAGAATTGAAACAATATCTTCATTTAAGGGGTAGCCAAAACTAACCAGAACCGAACGCTTGGTAAGAAGGCCGTCCCATTCTTGTTTCTCAACAACGTTAGAATTTAGCCCCTTGGCTGTAGCAGCTATGTCTTTAAGCAGGGTCTTCGCCGTTTTCCACACCTCATCACTAACCTGCTCAGAAGGATACAATATCCAATGTCCTCCATCCCCATCGTTTATTATTATCTCTGAAGGCGAAAAAATTTTCTCGTATTTACTTTGAAATCCATCTTTTCCTATGTTTATAATCCTTGAAAAGGTCATATCGCCAATTCTTGCAAAAAAAGCTGAAAACCCATGGTAATCTTCAAACCATAGGCTTCCACTTAAAATTAAACTCAAGGTAATTAACATAATTAGTGTAAATGTTTTTAATCTTCCTGCAGTTAAACCAAGCATTTCTGCCCCCGCTAATCTTTCATAATCTTACTAATCAAGTCTTCTATTTTCACTACCTCATTTTTAAGAATTTCTTTTAAAATAAGATTTTTTACTGTTATTTCTCTTCTTATTACTTGAAAATCATCGTCCTTTTCAGCATAGATTAATAATTTATTTACAGTATTTCTCTCCAGTCCGATTTCTCTTGCAAATATTCCTGATGCCCCCACTGTCCAACTGACTTCCTCACCATCAACCATTAATTTTTTATATGTTTCTTCATCGCTTTTCCTTATGTATATTGTTACCTTAACACCTTGCTTTGACTTCCCGGATACTACACAAGAATCACTAAATGTTGAGAAGTCTTGTTCGGGCTTTGATAATTCAACCAATTTGGCTGTACTTTTCTCATCTCCAGTCAACTCATCCGGTGCTGCCAGAGCCGTTCCGGAGAACAGCATGACCAAAGCCGTCATGACTATAACCGTCAGCAATATTCTTTTATACATAATCCACCTCTAAATAGAATACCTAATTATTATTTTATTTGTAATTACATTATACTGTATAAATATTACAGCAATATTACATGCGACTTAAATTTTATTTACGCCTCCACCCCATCATCAGCTGCCGGTCTCTAACTGCTCAGATTGAATGGTCGAAAATTCTATTGTTACTTCTGTTCCTTTACCAAGGCCGCTTATTATTGAGATGTTTCCTCCGTTAGACTCAACTATTTCTTTTGCTATTGATAACCCCAAGCCAGTTCCTCCCATTTCCCTTGAACGAGCTTTATCTACCCTATAGAACCTTTCAAATATCCTTGGCAAATCCTTGGACGGTATACCAATTCCGTTATCAATAACCTTAAGATGAGCTCCTCTCTCCCCACCGCCTACCTCTACAATAATTCCGCCTTTTTCCGGCGTGTACTTGATGGAGTTTGAAATTATATTAATAATTACCTGCTCAATTCCATCTTTATCACCTAAAACTTTAGCTGCATGAGGCTTAATGATGCATTCGATACATTGTTGCTTTTTCTTTGCTTCAATTTTAATTTTCTCTATAACATCTTTCGCCATTACTCCTAAATTAAATTCAACCTTATGCCACCGGGTTTCTTCATAATCAAGCCTCGATAATTGAAGAAGGTCACTAACTATTCTGGACATCCTGCTTGCCTCTGAATTAACAACATTTAGAAATTCTCTCGTTACCTCTTTATCATCAATAGCTCCGTCCAGGAGAGTTTCAGTATAAGTCTTTATTGACGTTAGCGGTGTCTTTAGTTCATGCGATACGTTAGCAACAAATTCCCTTCTCATATTCTCAAGCTTCTGCTGCTCGGTTATATCCTGAATAACCGCAATAATCCCTGAAGCTTTTCCATCTTCACCTTTAAAAGCTGCAAATACAGTTTTGTAATACCTATCTCTAACTCCTATCTGCTGCTCAATCATTTTTCCGTCATCCAGGTTAATAATCTCTTCCCTGGAAATTTTAAAACCTATTTGAGTAAAGATGGTTTCAAAATCCTCGTCCCCTCGTGATATCCCCAGCATTCTTTCAGCCGCAGGGTTTGCATGGATTATCTCTCCCTCTAGGTTGAATGCTATAACTCCGTCGGTCATATGAAGCAGCAAAGCAGCCATTTTGCTTTTCTCATTGGAAATTTGATTTAATGTCCTTTTAAGTTCTTGCGACATATAATTGAACGAATCAGTAAGCTTACCAAGCTCATCTCCTGAACGGTTTTCAATTATATTCTCAAAATCCCCCGACGCCATTTTTTCCACTCTACCGGTTAGCTTGGTAATAGGACCTGTAATTGCCTGGGCTAACAAGTAACCTAAAAAAATGGAAATTCCCAATGCCGACAACACAGAATAGAATATTACACTCTTAAGTCTATCAAGAACGTTCTTTAGTCCTTCCTTGTTATACTTTATATAGAGAATATACTGTACCTTACCATTTATCATAATCGGCTTGGCGTAATCCAGCTGCTCATCACCTTCAGATGTTTTGTTACCAATCTGACCATTCATAGCAGCAAGAATATTAGAAGTCTTAGGTATCACTTTTTCCTTGAGATCCTCAGGATCAGAAGCAAATTCTACTTTACCAAGATGGTCCAGCATGTAACCTTTTCTATTAATATTATTTATTACAAATATATTTTTAAAGGTCTTAAAGAGTTCATAACTGTAATTAGGGCTATCCTCGCTTATATTTTTTTCAATATCTTTTTCGGAAAAAGCTTCTACAGACTGCTTCATCTGATATATAAAATCATCTTTATATGCTTTCTCTACCGCATATATCAAATAAGTCCCTACAACTAACATTATTGATATTACAAGAAGAAAGAAAATTGAGACAAGCCTCCACTTAAGACTTTTGAAAAACATTCAAACGCCCCCTAGTTACTCTCGTCGAAGCGGTTAAAATAGTACCCTACACCTCTCTTAGTCAACACATATGCCGGTTCTCCCGCATCGTCTTCAATTTTTTCCCTCAGCCTTCTAACCGTTACATCTACTGTCCTTACATCTCCATAGTATTCGTATCCCCAAACCCTTTCCAATAGCTGTTCGCGTGTGAAAATCTGACCGGGCTGAGTTGATAGAAACTTGAGTAATTCAAATTCTCTTAGAGTTAATTCTATTGTCTTTTTATTTTTCTTCACTTCATATCTGGAGAAGTCAATCTCCAGTCCATTCTTTACAAGGACATCTCTGGGGCTGGTACTTTGGGTCTCAGGTACATTTCTCCTAAGATTAGCCCTTATCCTGGCCATTAGTTCCCTTACGCTGAATGGCTTAGTAATATAGTCATCGGCGCCTAATTCAAGACCGAGCACCTTATCTACTTCCTCTTCCTTTGCTGTAAGCATAAGAATAGGTGTAGAAATTTTTTCACGAAGTTTCTTGCATACCGAAAACCCATCCATCTTTGGAAGCATAACATCCAGCAATATAAGATCAGGTTTTTGGTTTAGAGCCATTTCCAAGCCCTCCTCACCGTCATATGCCTCCAATGTTGAATATCCGTCTTTCTTTAAGTTAAACTTGAGAATATCTACAATAGGTTTTTCATCATCAACTATAAGGATTTTTTTGTTCATTATATACCACCCCGGTTTTATTTTTTGATTACTTCTGATTATTTAGAGTTAAAATATGTTTAAAATTTATTTACTCAATTATATCATTTTGAAACAATTATACAATAAGGAATGCTATTTAATAGTGTTTAATAACTGGGTGGATAACCATGTGTAACCATAAATAAAAATGCGCCTGGGCGCATTTTTATTTCCTCTATTTATTTCAAATATTTAACTGACTTCCTTTAATCCGTTTTTACCTCTTGATACTATCGTTCTGTGATTCCTGTAACTATTAGAATCTTTTTCTTCTATCACATTGTAAGGAACCTCTTCTTCCAGTGTTGTGACATTTTTAGTCCGTATGTTTATCAAAGGTACCGGACTATTTAGTTTTATTTCCTGACCTTCTCTAATAAACTCTGTTAATCCCGGATTCAAATCCATTATCTGGTCTATTGTCATACTATTCTTTCGGGCAATTATCCATAACGTATCACCTTTTTGAACCTTATAAATCTTAGAATCCTGCTTAGTTCTACTCAATACGGCCAATGCCTCATCAAAAGAAATCTTGTCAAGCTGATCCAATGCTTTTTCCTTAACCTCTATATTCTCTACAAACTCCAACTTAGTATCTGAAGTCTCTTTGAAAGGTTCTTTCAGCTTTTCAAGCAAACTCTCAGCCATTGTTCTATCATGTACAACAACCAATTCCATACCATTTACACAAATTGTATATCCCTTTTTCTTATACAGCCCCTTAGTTTTTAAGTTATTAATAACCTCTTCGGAATTTACCTTCTGTGACTTCCAGACTGCAACCGGCTTATATACAGGTTGACTGTCAAAACATACATCGGCACTAATCTCTGATGAAATCTGTTTACAAGCTTCATCCATTATACCGGCAAACTGCTGCTTATCGCCTATAATACCAACATACTGGTTATTCATGTATACTTTATATCTAATACTGAAGTTAGTAATCAGCAATAATATGTTAAATATAACCAATATTGTAATTATGGCGGATTTGAAATTAAATTTCTGAAGCCTGCTTTTTAGAAACCATTTCTTTGACTTGGCAAAATTCAATTTGGATTTGGCTCCCATTAACTTTAGGAGGCTTCTAAATTTTATATTTAAATCTTTTAATCCAAATACTTTATGTATACTCTCATATTCATTTTTCTTAACGAGGCTTTTTTCACCCAATCTTATTATAGATGTAGATTCAGATTTTTTTCGAGTCGAATCCTGATTATTCCGGTCCGTTTCGCGGCTAATACTATAACTATTATCAGTCGCCCCGGTGTTATTATTTAAATTTCTACTTCGGCCTATCATTTTTACTCCCTTCTAATACCCCTACAAACCTAAAATCACGCAAATTATTTTACTACTTTTAGAAAAAAAATGCAATAAAATAAAGGGCAGGGCACACGGCAAAATCATGAATGTTTA
>DHFP01000015.1 GCA_002402315.1 Clostridiales bacterium UBA4821 | reverse complement strand
CCCATTAAAATGCCGGAAGAACCATAAAATTTAATAGATTCTGTAAACAACCAGTTCTTTTTCGCCGGATTCTTTTTCCCTCACCAAATAGAGCTGGTTTCTGAAAACTTTAGCCAGGATATTGCCAGTTGAAAAATAAGGCCCCAGGCTGACCCTATTTACCAGTTTGCCTTCTGGGCTTATGACATCATACATATATTCTCCTGGCTTTTTCCCTGGTTCGTAAGTCATCACCAAAAGGAAGCCGTTCTCATCAGTAAAATAGGAATAAAACGGCAGGGCAGATTTTGGGTAAATAAGCTTTATCCCTAATCTTATTAAATCGCCATAGTCTCGCTCCATAATCTTCTTATAAAGATCCAGACTGTTGCGGCTTTTTGCTTGTACTGATATTTTTCTTATAAACTCCCCTTTTAAATCAAAAACCAGGAATTCATAACCCCGTTCAGGATAAGCTGAATAAATCCTGTCTCCAGAAACACGACAGATAATAACATGAGGATTGGCTTCCATTGTCTTGCTGGCAACCGGATTCGGAAAGGTCAACCTATCCAGTTCTCTGATTTTTCTAAAATTGGCATCACAATAATTCAAGGTTAAACCCCATTGGTTTACTTCTCCGCCATAAATCGATTCTAACCCAAGAAAGTTGCCATTCGAGAGTGAACTAACTAAAGTGATTTCCGGAGAAAGTCTCTTTAGCCCAAGGAATGTCCCCTCCTTGTTAAAAATAGTTAACTTACCATTACCTATGTCTTGAACAAATAGATTCCCTCCCGGTGATAATAATATCTCCTCTGGATTCTCTAATTCACCCGGCCCCTGCCCGTTTCTCCCGAAACTTCTTAAGATTCTTCCCATTTGATCCACCATGAAAATCATATCACCCTGATTTCTTTTACAAAGAATATAAATGTTGCCCTCATTATCCACAGTAAATTTATAAATATCTAAGAGGCCTTTATCTATTAGACTCTTGTTTTCAGTATCCAATCTTAAAATTTCTTGTAAATTAAACCTAGAATAAATTCTCTCAATTTCCGTTGCCTTAACTGCAGATATGATCTCAGAACATGATAAAAAGAACATAATAGTTGAGGATATCGCAAACCACTTCTTAGACATAAATGAATTGATAAAAAGCCTTGGCTTAAACATCATAAACATTCTCCTTCCATTCTAATATGCTTGCTATCGAAAAGTATCTCAAGCGCTTTTGGCTTTTTTTCTAAAATATATAGGTACCATAAAAAAGCATTAATCATTGTCCTTTTTAGGTTACGACACATTTGATTCATTTTATTTTTATCAATTTCATCGTTATAAATCAACCAGGTAAAGCATATATTGCAAAATCTTATTGCCCAGCAGTTACGACACTTTTCATTACATATACGCATAACTTGCTCTATCAATCCGATTATCTTATCAATATAGTAACCATTATAAATATCCCCAATTGACATAGCTGAGCCAGTACTTTCGCATATACCAATTTTGCCTTCTTCATCTATAAAAGGTTTTAGCCCCCCAGGAACACAGAAAGAATTGAATATCCAGTTCTCAGGCATTTTTATATCATATTTTCTTTTATATATTTTATATAACATATTACTCATAAGCTTTTTTCCTAAAGATGGTTTGACTATCTCTCTTTCGATTAATTTATTTATAAAATCATTAAAAACAATGCCTTGTTGCTCCTTAAACCTTTTAGAGATCTCGCTAATTTTATAGTGTTTCAGATAATTAGTTCTGTAGGTAAATACATAATTAAAAGCTACTTCTATTTGATCCGAATTAAATATTCGATGCCGCGAACTGCCAAAAAAGAAATTATCTGTTCCTAAAAGGTCATAGGGTGGCGCGATAACAGCTTTAAATATAATATGATTATAATAATAGTCCTTGAAATTTTTCTGGATTCTTTCTAGATTTCTTATTACAGTCTCAAAACTCCCTGTTCCATTTTTAAATAACCTGTTTTCGTTATGAACGTGCTCTGGGCCATCCAAGCTAATTTGTAGTCCTATTTTATTATCCACCAAATAGGAGACGATATCATCATCAAGAAGCGTGCCATTTGTACTAATTACAAAATGAATATTTTTATAATATTCGTTATATTTGATTTTTATATGTTCAACACAAGCCCTTATCACATCCATATTTAATAATGGCTCACCACCATAAAAAGATATTATCTTCTCCTCACCTCTGACTCTTTCGCTGTGCCTAAAAAAGAAATCAACCGCAGTCAGTGCAACATCCTTTTCCATACTCTTTATGTGATCGATTTTTGTATTTGCATTATCACCGCAAATTGGACAATATTTACATGCCAAATTACAATTATTAGTAACGTTTAATGTGATGCCCTTAACTTCCCGCATCAATTTTTCTTTTATTTCTTCCCTACTTAAACCAAATTGAATTCTACTTGGTCGATTTTGCAAAAAAAGACCATGTTTATTTATATAAGAATAAATTTCATCCACTGCTTGTGCAATAACATTTGGGTTGTATTTGTCTCTGAAACTATCAATAATATCTTCTTTTGAATATGAATATATCAAATCAATAATGTCTTTGACAATGCGATTTGCTTTGACCAATTTATTTGTATTTACATCATAAATATAATAATTTTTTTTGCTATCACAAAATATTTTTATAAAAGGAGCTTTATGTTTCATCAACTTTTTTCTCCCTAATAACGGATTGATATAATTTTCAGGCTAATTAATAAATAAGAAAATTAAGAACTAATAATACAAGAAAATGCGATAATTATTTTTTTCAATCCTTATCATGTTGAAATGACTATGAGATTTTTTCGGCCTGTTAAAAAATATTAGACACCCCCTTTCCAAAACTCCCCTCCCACATATGCAAACATTTGTACCCTTTCCTCCATATGCAAATGGGCCGCTCTTTTATCGAGCGGTCCATTAAAAATCTACTCGTTTAAATAGAACTCTCTCTTTTATTTACTGGGCTGATTTTCCCACATCACTGTGGCTATCCAATTCATCAATCCAGAAGCCTTGCAACCTTCTGGATAAGGTCTCGTACAATAACCCGAACAAGGATTGATAGACATTGGCGAAGCCTCTTGATTCTGAATAGGCTCTTCTACTAATTTAATCATGTCTTACCTCCTTTTTTTAATTAAATAACGCTTATAATTTCTGCAAATAATGTGCCAAATTAATCGGTTGCCGTATTATATATTTTATTATCAACAAAATAGCTCTAATGAATTTAACTAATTACAAATATTCTATGAAGCTAAGATTACAATTATCGTACTAAAATTAAAAAGTTATGTTATTAATTATCAATTAGTTGCAATAAGTGAAAACTAAAAACAAGTGTAAACTTAAAGCCAACAATTTTAATCATTTTATTATCTGATAGTTACTTCCGAAAATGTGAATTGTAAACTATGCTTAATTCCTTTGTTTACTCTTCCTAACCTAAGAGAATTCAACCTATCAGATACTATAAACCTCTATCAGTTCTGTTATCTAACATTTAAGGTTAAAATTATTAAAGCCTCCAAATGGACATTCTATTTCGTGCTCAGAATTTTGTATAACCATTGTCGGCTTATTCCGAGCTCCTTAGCTGCCGCAGACTTGTTACCTCTGCATCTAATTAAGGTCTCTATAAGCATCCTGTGGTTAAATACCCTTGTCCTCTTATCCTTATTCGACAGATAAATGCTACATATCGCTTCAATTCTCTCTCCTTCTGTCTCTATAATCTCTCTTCTAATCACATTCTCCAGCTCCCGGATATTGCCAAGCCAGTCATAAGCAAGAAGCTTATCCAGCGCCTCGGGCGCCAAAGCTTTTTTGCTACCAATCCTGCGACTTTCCCTCTTCAATATCTCTTCTGCTAACATCGGGATGTCTTCTTTTCTTTCCCGTAAAGGCGGAATATGAATCTCAAAAGTTCTGATCCTGAAGTATAAATCCTGCCTGAATCTTCCATGCTTCATTTCAAATAAAAGATTCTTATTCGTAGCTGCTATGATTCGGACATCTGCTTTGAGCTTTTCTATCCCACCCAATCGGTAGAATACTCCCTTATCCATAAACAACAGCAATTTGCCCTGGTTATGAGGATGAAGGTCGCCTATCTCATCCAGAAACACCGTGCCTCCATCCGCCAGCTCTAATTTCCCCTTCTTCCTCTCTACTGCCCCAGTAAATGCACCCCTTTCATGCCCAAATAGCTCTGATTCAAAGAGCTCAGGTGATATATTACTGCAATTAAGATGAATAAATTCCTTTGATGCCCGAGGGCTCAACTCATGGATGAGTTCAGCCGCAAGCGTCTTCCCTACACCAGTCTCACCGGTGATCAAAACCGGATAATTGGTCGGAGCTATCTTTTGTATCTGTTCCCTTATTTCTTTTATGGCCCGGCTTTTCCCCAGAAGCCTCCGCTCAATGGAGTTCCGTAACTCCATCTTTTACCCCCATTGGTATTATACCTAAGATTAAAACCCCTTTATTAGCCTTGTTTTAAGGTTTTATAAAACTGGACGGACCACTCCTTTCTCTAATATTTTAGTCGAAGATAATCAAAGAAAATTGAAATATTTCTTGGCTTTATTAGAAGCTGAGGGCTCAGTGGGGCGAAAGGAAAAATGGAAATATAGTTTGTGCCCCCCCATTTTTGGGCAAAAAAAAACCCGGCAACGACCTACTC
>DHFP01000231.1 GCA_002402315.1 Clostridiales bacterium UBA4821 | reverse complement strand
GGGAAGCTTCTTGGTGTAATCGATACCGTTAAAAATCCTTTTAAAGCTGAATACTTTTGTCCGGATATAAACTGGGCAGATCAATTTGCCAAGGACTTAGAAACTTTGAAAGTCCAGAGCCGTCGAAAATGAGAGAGTACGATAAAAATATTTTTTCTCCGGGTAGCCAGTCTGAAAAAATTTTATTCTGGTATTCTTTTTTCATGGCCTTTCCGATTATTGTTCCAGTATTTAACATTTCTATTTACATTTTCCCTTTGTTGCTGGTCTCATTTAAAAGGAGGTATGGCTATGTCTTTAGGTGGAAAGGCGTAACCACATTAATCCTGTTTTTATTAGCCACCGGGATTGTCATCAATTTTTTTTCATTACTAAGGTTAGACAATTCTGATTTTCTAAGACGAGCTATTCAGGTAATTCCAAATTATTTGTATTGGCTACTTCTAATTTGGTTCCTATACTCCCAAAGAGAGAATCTGAGGCTTAACCTTATTTCCAAGGCCCTTTTTTGGGGAGTTGTATCGACAACGATTTTCTATTTCTTTATTACTCCACTAAGGCCATCAGCCTACCTACCTTTTATAAAATACCTATCGCAAAATAATTATGCCTTTTTAATAATAACATTTACTCCTGTTGCGATTAGGTATACATATTTCAGGTATGGGAGATTTCGCGCTTGGATTTTTCTTATAATTATGATTGTAAGCGGATTCCTGTCGGGTTCTAGAAGTTCATCAATATTGGTTCTTCTTGGAGGGTTTGTCAGCATGTATCTTGACTCATTCCATAGAAAGAAAATAATCAGGTTTGGTTGGATTGGAATTGTACTTTTCCTTTTTTTTCAGATGTCGGTTATTGAAACGCTCATTAAGTCATTAAATCCAAGAACTCACGATCTGTTATACCAAACCTCATCTACACTTAAAACAGATCGTTCATATCTTGTAAGACAAGCTCAGATTGAAAAGGGTCTGGAAATTTTTAAAAAGAAGCCCTTCACGGGGATTGGCCTTAACAACTTCACCAGTTATACAGAGGTTGAGCTACCTGGTAGTTTTGAAGGTGCAAAATATGTTATAAACAAGCCTGGAATTACAGAGACTAGTTCTCATAATTCATATATTAATTTGCTGGCTGAAGGTGGACTTGCTTTGGCTGTACCATTTGGACTGCTGATCATTTATACTTTGGTGTTGCTGGCGAGAGTGTATAAAGCATTGAACAACAACGAAATAGTGTATGTAGTAGGGTTTATTATGATGTTAGTTCATCTATATTTCATTGCTGCCATAGTAAACGTCTTTTGCTGGTTCAATATAGGGATAGTCTTGACCCTTCTAAAACTAAAATCAGAAGAGAAGCTAATTTGAAATAGAACTTTATAATCAAGCCTCACAGTCAATTGTGGGATAAGATTGGTTTATCTGAAACCCAATATCCTTAGTTAAAAATGCACTTGGGATTTTATTATCATGTTCCGGTTGTGCCTTCAGCGGAAGGGCTTAAAATTCCCGCATATCTAGGCGTATTTGTCGATTCACTGGCAAGTGAAGTTGAGAAATTAACCATTTTCATGCACGAAGCCAATGATTATGACACAATGCGATGCGATTATATTCTGAAAAGCAAGAATCTTCAGTTTATAACCTTAGGGCTGAAGACTCCGGCTTGGGACAGATTTCTTTTCCCCTGGCGTACATTGTTTAAAATACGAAATGCTGCAGCAGAATGCGATGTTTTATTGATTAGAGGGCCAAGTCCACTGGCTCCATCGTTTTATAATTTTTTTCATAACCAGACAATAGTTGTTTTCCTTCTAGTTGGTGATTATATTGATGGTGCAAAAAATCTTAACTTACCATCGCTGAGGGTATTTGCAATTAAATTGCTTATCTATCGTAATGAATTTCAATTAAGACGGAAAATTAGACACACAATGACCTTGGTAAACTCAGCTGAGCTACTAATGAAGTACAGAAAAATTACATCAAATATTCATAAGATAAAGACCACCACATTAGTCAAAGCTGATTTTTATTACCGTAAAGATACTTGTATAGAAAATCATATTAAGTTATTGTATACAGGTGTCCTTACTTTGAATAAAGGTTTAATGGAATTAATTGAGGCAACTTCTCTATTAATCAAGGATGGATATAATGTCAGTGTTCATTTTGTTGGTGGTGAATATGATTCTAAGTCTAAGGTAAAGGACCAGTTAGTTGATAAGGCTCATAAATTAAATTTGGTGAATAGTGTGTTTTTCTATGGTTATCTAAAAAAGGGAGAAGAACTAAATTCAATGTATCGGACATCCGATATTTATATTTTGCCTTCATATTATGAAGGTTTTCCCAGAACAATTTGGGAAGCTTTAGCAAACTGCCTCCCAGTTATCGCTACCAGTGTAGGGTCAATTCCATATAGCCTAGTGGACCATAAAGATGCGCTGCTAATTCCTCCCAGAGACAGTAAGAGTATTTATTTAGCAATTCAGGAAGTCATTACAAACTCTGCTTTAAGAAGCACTCTAATCGAAAATGGTTTGAAGTTGGCAAGGGAAAGTACCCTAGAAATTCAAAATAAAAAAATTGTAGCACACATCGAAGATTATCTTTCTCAAGGCTCCCGCGCTCACAGATAATTGATAATCAATAGGAAGGGTAAATATGAAATTAATGAATATTTTGAAGCCACTTGGTTTGCTCAGTTACTATTTATGCCTAAAGTATCTGCCAGAAACAAACAATAGATATTTTAAGTTTGTAAGGAAAATGCGATCATTTGTGGGAAGGTTTGTGTTTGACTACTGCGGGTATAACGTTAATATTGAAAAAGGAGCAAATTTTGGCACTGGTAAGGGGATTAAAATTGGGAATAATTCAGGGATAGGTCTGAACTCATATATAAGAGGACCATTAGAAATAGGAAACGATTTGATGATGGGTCCGGATGTACTGATATTGACTGTTAATCATTTGTTTAACGACAGAAATATTCCTATGAGGAAACAAGGGTCAAATGTGTCTCCTGTAAAGATCCAAGATGATGTTTGGATAGGCGCCAGAGTCATTATACTGCCTGGCGTTACTATTGGGAGGGGCTCGGTTATAGGAGCCGGGTCGGTGGTGACAAAAGACATACCGGAATACTGTATTGTTGCCGGAAACCCGGCAAGGGTAATTAAAGAACGAGGTATTATTACTTAATATTTGATTTTATCAGTATCTCAGAAGTAAGAGTTTTCTAAGTATGCATCTTCCCTGAGAGGCATTATCCCGGACTTGTTCTATCGACTTATTTAGCCTACGATAGAATCTTCCGCAGGTAATTAGTAAATTCAATTAACTGAATATTCCATAAATTGAGAATGACAATAGGGCTTGTATCTCCCTTCCCTCCAAAAGTTGGTGGGATGGCCACCCTGGCAACGGCACTGCAACAAAGCCTTGAAGCCCATGGGGTCATAGTAACCTCTATTAATACTAATCCTGTTATAAGCTCAAAAATAAAATCAGGCAGATTTAGAAAGCTTATTGAATGGCTCATATTTGTTTTTTCTCTTAGAAAAATCGCAGGAAACAGAGCAGTATTAATAATATCATCGTCAGGCGACTATTTTTTCGCAAAAGCAATGCCTTCAATGTATACATGCAAATTGTTTAAATGTAAATCGATTCTGAATTTTGTTGGTGGGGGCATAGTGGAGATGCCCGCTAAGGAA
>DHFP01000201.1 GCA_002402315.1 Clostridiales bacterium UBA4821 | reverse complement strand
CGGATGAGGTTAAATATCAAAAAGCGAAAAATATGTTAAACAAGATAAATCCAAATAAATAAAGAATACGGTATAATCCATTTTGAAAGGTAACTCTGATTGGTTTCTCAGGTAAGAGCAACAAGGCCCCGCTTATGCGGGGCCTCTGCCTACGGTGAGCTGTCAAACCACACTGGGCCAGGTGGCCTGGCGCCAGGAGTACCAGGCGTTCGGGGCCGACTACAACGGCAGCGCCAGCGGGAACCCGTTCAAGTTCAANNCCAAGCAGCTTGACAACGAGTTCGGATTGTATTATTATGGCGCCAGGTACTACGACCCGGCCACCGGCCGGTTCACCGCCCCGGACCCGCTGACCTTCGTGGAGAGCCCCTACGCCTATTGCGGGAACAATCCGGCCAGCATGATCGACCCGACTGGGATGGCCGAAGAAAGGCCTGCGCATGCACCCCGGGAAGAAAATAGCCCAGACACATTTTATGAAAGGGTTATAGCAGCATTTGCTAACTATACACAGCTATTTTACTGCACACCATGGCAATACGATTCATACAGAAAGGTATATTGTAGAGCTTGGATATTTGGATGGAATTCATCATTAACGGATGCTTCGGGTTCAGCTTTTGGTAATTATAATCAGCAACTAGCTAGAGCTACAAGAGCATTATATGATTATAGATATAACAAAATATATAATATTATGGCAGGCAAAGTAGATGCAGCAATTAAGCAAAAAGTTCAAGGTAAATATTCATGCAAAGCAGCATCAACAACAATCCAAACAAATGCAACAGATTATAGTAATGGTGGCGTCTATACGCTTGAGCCAATTACTGGAGAACGTCGGGATTTATTTATAGCAGTTATGACAGCCGCTGCAATGAAAGCAGGAATAAAAATTGTTGACACTTTTTTGTCATATGCCGATCCAATTACATTTGGATTATTTTTAACAAGTAAAGATTATGTATGCGGGCAAGTATTTGATAACACACCGCATGTAGCGGGAATAACAATATTAGGATTTTCGCAAGGAGCTGAAGGGCTATTATCGACAATTGCGCATGAAGCATATCATGATGGAACCGGGAAAGGTGACGATACAAATCAATTTGGATACGATAATTGGTCTACAAATACACCCAATGTGTTTGGATTTAAAGTAGCTAATGCAGTGTATAATAATTGTTTTAAAACAGATCTTCAAAAAAAGCAATTATGGTTTAAGATAACAGGAGAAAAATTGTTTTGAAGATTTTATTTTATTTGGAAATCCCAATAGCGCTTCTCTCTTTCGGGTGTATGCAATATTCTCCCAAAGACCAGATGGCGTGCGTTGCAACTATAATACAAGATGATTACAGTAATATTAAAAACGACACATATTTAACCATCGTCAATATTGATGATAAATGTAACTTTACCCTTGAAGTAAGTATTAAAGGTAAATACACAGATCCCTCTTGGTCGAAAGACGGCAAAAATATTGCCATTATAATAAAAAAAGAGCTTAATGATGAATTATTGATTTACAACACTACTACTAAAACGGTTAATGCTGTATGCACCCGTAAGAGTAGAAAAAGGAAACCTGTTTGGGACAGTCATAATAATATTTATTTTATGCAAAAAGAAAATGATAATTGGGAAATTGCGCTGTTGGATGGAAAAACGAATGAAGTTAAAACTGTAGTTAGCGACAGTATTTATGACTGTATGGATCCAGAAGTATTGCCGCAAATAAACAAACTTGTATATGTGTTAGGCAAAGAAGAGTCTACATTAGAAAGTATATTAAGTAATGCACCAATAATGCTTGCAGATATTAAGAATAATACCCATACAATGCTAATACAAGAAGGAATCAATAGAAACCCTAGAATATCACCCGACGGGACAAAAATGATATATGAGCATATATGCAATGTTATGTATACTAAATGCTTTAACATGAGCAGTATCGAAATGTATGCTTTCAAAGAAAAAACGATAATATCATTAACAAGCGAAGGCTCCTTTTATTCCCCATGTTGGGCAAAAAATGGGAAACATGTATATGTATTATGTGGCGGAAATCAAGGGCGGTACATGAGAGGTAAAGCATTGGGTGAAATTGAGTATAACGAAGTTGGAGTTCGTTTCTTTAGGATAAGCATTAATAAGAAATATCAAACAAAAGATGATATGAAAAAAGAAAAAAGGAACAAATCGTTTATTTTAAGCTACAGAGATCAAAAAAAAGAAAATAATAAAGTCTTTATGTCAATAAATAGAGAATGGCCAAATTCATTTGATATTAAATACTAATGAGTTAAAAGGATAAAAAGATAACAGTTTGTTATTATCCCGACTGGAGGAGCAAACCTTGTCGCCGGGGCTGGGGCCGCTGTTCACGTAAAAAGGAAAAACCCTTTTCCTGCGAAACCCCGCCATAGCGGGGCAAGAACACTAAATACATAATAAATATTGGTAACATCTTAAAGGGGCCCCGCTCATGCGGGGCCTCTAACTAAGGTGTAATATCAAACCATACTTGACCGAAAACACGCTGCAGGTGCGAAGCAAAGCTCAGTAATCACTCTTGGATCCCTTACAGGATAACGCGTGACGATATTACCGCAAAAGCCTTTCGGGATTCCCTGTTGCCAATTCCTTCAGCGGCACGGCCTT
>DHFP01000242.1 GCA_002402315.1 Clostridiales bacterium UBA4821 | reverse complement strand
AATGTGGGTTCATGATTTTGCCGTTGCATATGTAAATATGTAATGAATTTATTTGACAACCTCTCCCTCTTACTGTAAACTATATACTTGGCATTTTATTGTAGAAAACTGCAAAAGATATCATAAATTCTAATGAAGTAAAGAGGGATAAAAATGACAGAACAAATAAGACGGGACATAAGAAACATAGCAATAATAGCTCACGTTGACCATGGGAAGACTACCCTGGTTGACGCAATGCTGAAACAAAGCGGGATATTCAGGGTCAATGAACAGGTACAGGAAAGAGTAATGGACTCAAATGACCTTGAACGAGAAAGAGGAATAACAATTCTGGCAAAGAATACAGCAGTGAGTTATAATGGCGTAAAAATTAATATTGTTGACACTCCGGGGCATGCTGACTTCGGTGGCGAGGTAGAACGTATACTTAAAATGGTTGATGGAGTGCTGCTGCTTGTCGATGCATTTGAAGGACCAATGCCGCAGACAAGATTTGTGCTTAAAAAAGCCTTACAGCTTAGTTTAAAGCCCATTGTAGTTATAAATAAGGTTGACCGTCCTGAAGCCAGACCGCAGGAGGTAATAGACCAGGTGCTTGACCTGTTTATTGAGCTTGAGGCCGATGAAGACCAGCTGGAATTCCCGGTTGTATATGCATCGGCAAGGGATGGACTTGCCAAAAATAGTTTAGACGAGGATTCAGAAAACCTGAAACCTTTATTTGATATGATATTGGACGAGGTTCCCGCACCCGGGGGTGATGCTGAGAAACCCCTGCAGCTGCTGGTCTCAAATATAGATTATGATGAATACATTGGCAGGATAGCTATAGGAAGAATTGAAAGAGGAAAGATGAGATACGGTCAGCAGGTGGTTTTATGCAAGGAACAATCAGTAAGTCAGCCGTATAGGGTTTCCAGGTTATTTCAGTTTGAAGGATTGAAAAGAATTGAAGTCCAGGAAGGCTCCATAGGAGACATAGCAGCAGTAGCAGGCATTGCAGAGATAAACATCGGTGACACCTTATGTGATATTGATAACCCTGAACCTTTACCTTTTGTGGAGATTGATGAACCTACGGTTTCCATGACTTTCAGCGTAAATAACAGCCCTTTTGCCGGAAAAGAAGGGGAGTATGTTACATCAAGGCATCTTAGGGATAGGCTGTTCAGAGAACTAGAGACAAACCTGAGCCTTAGGGTAGAAGAGACAGATTCACCTGATGCATTCAAGGTTTCAGGCAGGGGAGAACTGCATCTTTCAATACTGATTGAAACCATGAGAAGACAGGGGTATGAGCTTCAGGTTTCCAAACCGACAGTTATTCTCAAGGAAGTGAACGGAGAGGTTCTTGAACCGGTAGAACTCTTGATAATTGATGTACCCGAGGAATTTATGGGTGTAGTTATGGAAAAGCTTGGCCCGAGAAAGGCGGAAATGGTTAATATGACTTCAGCCATGCAGGGATATATGAGACTTGAATTCAAAATTCCTGCAAGGGGACTAATAGGTTACAGATCGGAGTTTTTGACCGATACAAAGGGGAATGGAATACTGAATCACCTGTTTCATAGTTTTGAGCCTTTTAAAGGCGAAATACAAGAGAGGTCCAGAGGTTCGATTATGGCTTTTGAAGCCGGAGAAGCAACAACATACGGCTTGTATAATGCTCAAGAAAGAGGAAATCTATTTATTGACCCCGGAACTAAGGTATATGAAGGTATGATTGTAGGCGAAAACGCAAGGGCGGAAGATATAATAGTAAACGTTTGCAAGAAAAAGCATGTGACAAATATGAGA
Source organism: Clostridiales bacterium UBA4821 (assembly GCA_002402315.1). Lineage (GTDB taxonomy): Bacteria > Bacillota > Clostridia > Acetivibrionales > UBA4821 > UBA4821. The sequence goes on along the minus strand of DHFP01000242.1, from coordinate 6,877 downwards.
GCTTCGGGGTCAGACGAGGCTTTGAGGTTGACACCTTCAATAAAGCTGAGTCTTGAGCAGGCGCTGGAGTTTATTGCTGACGATGAATTGGTTGAAGTGACGCCAAAGAATCTGAGATTAAGAAAAAGGATTTTAGACGGGGAGCTAAGGGCTAAGTCCAGGAGCAGGAATGAATCAGCTGTTAGAGCTTAACTCTGACCGCTAGATGACCAAACAGACAGTCTGACGGTTCTATTGTCNNGACAATAGAACCGTCAGACTGTCTGCAGTATAAAGGCTCTTGATGCGGAACTCGACGATTACTATATCGGCTGTACTATTAATATTACCGGACCGGATGTTGACTCTGGGATGGGCCAATCAAGAATTATTACAGACTATGATAGCGGTACAAAGATTGCAACGGTCAACAGCAACTGGACAACTAACCCAGATGCTACTTCTACATACAGCATCATGCCTCCTGTAAAGGCTGGCGACCTATTATTTATCCAATCTGCAACCACAAATAGACTCTTGATTAAAGACACCGATAGTTTCCCAATTTATAAGTATTAATTATCAAAGGATTGTTAAAGGTGGATAGTTTCTGGCCTTTTCGGAAAAGATTCATACTCAAGAAAGCGTATAAGGATTATGTCTCTAAAGGCATGACCCTTATGGAGCTTACTGTATCAATAGGTATTCTTACAGTATTGATAATGGTTATAGGTAGTTTTACTTCAAATACCCCATATACCAATATAAAAAACAGAAAGAATCCGCTGAAAACAGTGCCAAAGCATTATACCTTACACAGGTATTCAATGCCATCGGCCAGCAGCCGGAGGTAAGGGTAAGAACTGACAATAAGGCTTTAAAGGTTACCAATATTGTAAACAGCCCTGCAACAGAGATCGTATATTACGAGTATAATAGCTCCATCTATAAAGATGAGTATAAAAATTCCTCGTATGAAAGAACTGTTCTTCTCGGCAAGAATTTTACAATTAACTTCTTTCTTGACAGCGATGCTTCATATCTTAAGCAGATACTCAGAATTGAAATAACAGATGGGTACGGCAAGGTCTGGATAAGAAAAATCTCATTAAGGGATTGTGAGGTAGTTGGAACGTATTGATTTATGCAGGCTGAGGTTGAAACTTAAGAGCAGGTTTTCCAATTGCAATGGGGGGACATTACTTGTAATAGTTATGTCTTTTTTACCTATAGTAATCCTCGTTATGATGCTCGGATTCCAGTTTAGAAACTATTCCTATTTTGAAAAGATTGATGAACATAAATCCAAAATTATTGGAACATGCTTGTACCCGTCAATTTTGATACTTTGTATCATCGGAAACCTTATTGCAATGTCAATAAAGGTAATACCGGTGTTTAGACAATTATTTGAAGGATATGAGCGAGAGCTCCCGCTAATTACGAAAAAAATTTTTTTGCTGCGGATTTTATAAAAAACAACCTTGCATTGTTGATATTATTATTCTTATTAATCCCTTTTTTGGCGGTCTATGGCTTGAGATACCCAAACACGCGTAAATTGCTGGATAGAATTGCTTTACATATACCGGTATTCCGCATTTTGTTGATAGATAGTTCAATAAACAGATTTCTTAATATTAGGGATAGCTTATTTAAGGATATGCAAGCTATAATAGAAGGCAAGCTGCTTCATGAATCGCTGAAGAATAATAAATATGTAAGTGATATTACAAAGACATTAATAGAGACCGGTGAGAATTCAGCGAAGATTGAATCTACTATTGAGAAGGCCATCTACTACTACAACAGGAATATTGAAAAGAGGATAGATATAATTAACAGGCTTATGGAACCTGCAATTATAATCATTATAGCTCTAATCGTAGTTGTGGTAGTAGTAGCATTAGCTATACCGATATTTAAGATTTCCAGCGGAGGACTCAGCCATAAAGGCTGATATAGCAACCCTCAGCAGTGTTTTTTCGCTCAGCTCGGTTGTAAACGGCAGCTCCGGCAAGCTTGCCGTTCCGGCCGGAACTATTATAAATGCCCTGTCAGATATTGATGGGAATATTGTTGACCCTAATACAATAAAATCATATTTAATAGATACCTCTATTGCCGGTTACTATAAGAAGTTGAACAAAAATCTGGAGGATTACCTGGTTGACAGCCTCAACAATGTGTATTACAAGGGTAAATTTAACGGTATAGAAGGCAGCTTGTCCGCCAAGCTGGAGAGTGTGGGTATAGGTAATTCGGTGACGACCAAAGCTCTTAGCGGAAATGTAATATCAGGAAGATATGGACACTCGGCAGTATTGTATAACGGCAAGATGATAGTATTTGGCGGTCTCGGATCCGACTGGACAACAACATATAATGACTGCAAAGAGATATACTGAGGAACGGAGGTTCATTAATGTTAACAGAAATCATCGAAAAAGCGTTTAGAAGTAATGCCTCGGATATACATATAACTCATGGAACAAAGCCCATATTTAGAATAAACGGTGTGCTCCATGTACAAAGCGGGTCTGCAGAAAGCACCGATGAGCCCATCTCCGGCTATATAAATGAAATTGCATGCCAGGATAAATTGAAAACCCTCTCAAGGAACAAGCAGGTGGATTTTGCCGTAGCTACAGAATGGGTGAGATGCAGGGTTAATATTTTTATGCAAAAGGGTCATTATGACCTGGCTATAAGGCTGATAGACCACAGGATACGATCATTGGAGGAACTTGGCTTGAAACCGGTGTTAGCGGTAAGTAATATTTTTAACTTTGAATTAACCGAGCTAATTGAGGAAAAATTAAGCAAGGACAACTTAAGGGTGAATTTTTATGTTTCATCAGAGGATTCCATACGCGGATATATAGAGAAATTAAAAGCAGGTTAATTTAGCCTGTATTATCAAGGTGATAGATTTGGAAAAACAATTAGATAAGATGAAAGCATATGCCCGCGAGAATAAGATACCTATAATTTTAGACCCTACGGCAGAGCTTCTTGTAGTAATACTCATGGCTGTCAGGCCGAGGACTATACTTGAGATTGGGACTGCAATAGGTTATTCTGCCATGGTCATGTCCAAAGCTCTAGCAGCCGGAGGACGTATTGATACCATTGAGGTAAACCCAGATATGGTGGACAAAGCTTTAGATTACATAAATACTGCAGGACTTAGCGGGGTAATCAGAGTTATTGAAGGGGAAGCCGGTGATGTCCTACCGGCTTTGACTGAGGAGTATGATGTAATCTTTCTTGATGCAGCAAAAAGTAGATATATTGAATTCTTACCCCATTGTATCAGACTGGTAAAACGTAAAGGATTGATTATAGCAGACAATGTTCTTTATAAAGATATGACAAGGGGTCCCGAATGGGTAAAGCATAAACAAAGAACGGCCGTAACCAAATTAAGGGGCTTCCTGGAGCAGGTTGAGAATCATCCTCAATTGAAGACCACATTGATTAACGTAGGAGATGGGATTACAATAAGTGTGAAATTTTGAATGGAGTTGATAAATAGTGACCAGACCTGAACTGCTTGCACCGGCAGGGAACATGGAAAGATTGAAAATGGCTGTAATTTATGGCGCAGATGCTGTATACATCGGTGGGGAGGAATACGGTCTCAGAGCATTTGCAGATAATTTTACCCTTGAAGATATGAAAGAGGGAATTGACTTTGCTCATTCAAGAGGAAAAAAAGTATATGTAACTGCCAATATAATACCTCACAACCGTGACATTTCAGGTATGGAGAAATACCTGAAAGAGATTTCAGATATGAAGGCCGATGCCGTTATAGTTTCTGACCCGGGTGTGATTGAGCTTGTTAAAGAAATATCACCGGAGATGGAGATACATATTAGCACTCAGGCAAATAATGTAAATTGGAGAACAGTTAGCTTCTGGCATAAGCTTGGAGCTAAGAGGGTAGTTCTGGCCAGAGAACTGTCGTTGGAGGAAATAAAAGAGATAAGAGATAGGGTACCGGAGAGTCTGGAGTTGGAGTTGTTTATACATGGCGCTATGTGTATTTCTTATTCAGGACGATGCCTTTTGAGTAATTATATGGCAGGTAGGGACTCAAATCTAGGAATGTGTGCCCACCCCTGCAGATGGAAATATTATTTAATGGAAGAGAAGCGGCCGGGTGAGTATTTACCTGTTTATGAGAATGAAAGGGGAACATTTATATTTAACTCAAAAGACCTTTGCATGATAGAACATATTTCCGATATTCTGGTAAGTGGTGTACACAGCCTTAAAATCGAGGGCAGGATGAAAAGCTCATACTATGTGGCAACGGTGGTTAAAGCTTACAGACAGGCAATAGATGAGTATATAAACAACCCGGGAGCGTACATTTTCAAAGAGCAGTGGCTTGAAGAAATATCGAAGGCCAGCCATAGGGATTATACTACAGGATTCTACTTTGAAAGACCTGATTCAGACGCGCACAGGTATGAATCCAGCTCTTATATAAGGGAATATGATTTCGTTGGTATAGTGATTGATTATAATGATGAAAATAAGGCAGCTAAAGTAGAACAGAGAAATAAGATTTTTGTTGGGGATGAAGTAGAAGTTGTACCGCCTCAAGGAGATTGGTTTGAACAGAAAGTTGAATGGATGAAAAATGCAGAGGGCGAAAGAATTGATTCAGCACCGCATGCACAAATGATTATTGAAATACCTGTTTCAAATCCGGTTGAGAAGTTTACAATAATAAGAAGGAAAAATTAATACTTCTAATTTTTTCATCGAATACTTTATTCCAATTTACATAAAATAATGCAAATTTCTTCTTTGGAGGGAAATGAATGCCTAGTAAGAGAAGAATTCTAGCATTGTTTACCATATTCTTATCCGTTTTCTTGCTATTAAATATTAAATTTATATGCCTGCAATTATTAGCCCACAACAAGTTTTATAAACAGGCTGCTGACCAGAGGAGCATGGCAATTAAAATTTCGGATAATAGAGGAATAATTTACGACAGAAATTTTATACCCCTTGTAAACAACAATCCGGTCAAATACGCAGTGGTATTTCCCGAATTTATTACCAATAGCAAGGAAGTAGTACGTTTATTTAAAAAAGCTACAGGGAGCAATCAGATACAGGACAAACTAAAAGCAAACAAACAATTTGCAGAGAAAATGGTTTGTTTTGATGAGGCGCTGCTTTATAAGCTGAAGGGAAATAATATTTTTGTGGTTGATGGTTATGAAAGATATGGAGAAAATAACCTTGCCCGGCATATAATCGGCTATACTGCACCTGGGGACGGGCATGGCAGAACAGGTATTGAGAAAGCATTCGATAATTTTTTATATAGCACACGAGGGAAATATATAGGAATTGTTTCCGATGCACTTCATCATCAAATAGCAGGTTTAGGAGTAAGGTATATAGATGAACAGGAATTTAAAGGCGAGTTTGATGTAAAGCTAACTATTGATTTTCATATCCAGCAGTTAGTAGAAAAGTATATGGATAAGCATGACATTTCGGGAGCTGTAGCTATATTAAAGGTTAGTGACGGAGATATACTTGCAATGGCTAGCAGGCCTCAGTTTAGGCAAGATGTCATCGAAAAGTATATTGACTCAAGTGGGACAGAATTGGTTGATAGGGCATTAAATCCGTTTAATGCAGGTTCAATATTCAAAATAGTGGTTTCGGCAGCCGCTTTTGAAAATGGCTCTTCTTTTTTGACAGATACATTTTATTGTGCAGGGGAGAGAAAAGTTCAAGATAGATACTTCAGGTGCACATCATCACATGGATTTATAGATTTAACCAATGCGTTTGCAGTTTCATGTAATTCAGCTTTTATTGACCTTGGTATCAGAACAGGGAAAAAAAATATATTGGATATGGCTAGAAAACTGGGTTTTGGCAGCTTTAGCCATCTTAATGAATTAGGGATAAATGAGTCGAAAGGGGAGTTGCCTGATACCAAGTACACATCTGATAAAGAAATTGCAAATATTGCAATTGGCCAGGGAGATATTCTCGTTACACCACTACAGGTTGCCAGTATGGTTGCTGCGGTTGCAAATAATGGTGTCAAAACAAATGTGAATCTTGTTGACTCAATAATAGATTCGGATGGAAGGCTTGTGAAGAGGGTCAAATCTATTGAAAATAGAAGAGTTTTTTCGGTGCAGACAGCGTCAAAACTTAAAATAATGATGGAGAAGGTAACTGAGGTAGGCACAGGAAAGAAGGCCAATATCCAAAGTTTGGGAGGTGCGGCAGGAAAAACTGGGACCGCACAAACAGGTTGGAGGCAAGGAGATTTGACCAAGGTTCATGGGTGGTTTGCAGGCTATTTCCCGATAAAAGACCCACAATACGCTCTTGTAGTTTTTGTTGAAAATGGGCAATCAGGTTCAGAAGTAGCAGCTCCTATTTTTGGTGAGATTGCTTCAGAGATAATGAAGTTGGGAAGGAGGTAATTTTTTCTAGTCCATGCACCCTATGGGAAATAGCGTCATATACATATAAGGCAGCCAATTTCCTGGGGGTATGTCAATGTTACTATCTTTTGCAGCAATTCTTACAAGTATAAAGCAAGTATTCATTCTAGTTTCCTATGTTACAAGCACCAATTCGTTTCCACAGCCGCTTTCAGCAGAAGAGGAAACAGAATTTCTAGAGAAGTATAGAAAAGGGAAGGATGATGCCAGAAATATTTTGATTGAGAGAAATCTTCGGCTTGTAGCTCACGTTGCTAAAAAATATAGCTACCTGGGTAAGGACAATGACGATTTGATTTCAATTGGAACCATCGGGTTAATTAAAGCTGTAACAACTTTTAACCAAGATAAAGGTACCAGGTTGGCAACTTATGCTGCCAGATGTATTGAAAATG
>DHFP01000152.1 GCA_002402315.1 Clostridiales bacterium UBA4821 | reverse complement strand
AGTTTTTACGCTGAATAGTTACTAAATTTTCAACTAAATTACCATTAAGAATATACAGACCTTTATCTTCATTATTTTTAAAACTACTTGCATCAATGGATTTTATTCGGAATGCAAAAGGTTTGCTGACCGTAGTGTTATTTTCATCACTTGTGTGGCTCGTAGAAGGATTAGTATTCTTTTCCGGTTTTTATGCATTTGACTTACCAGCTAATCTGCCAATGGCATATTTCACATTAGCCTTTGTCAATCTTGGGCTACTCGTACCTTCCGCGCCCGGTGGTGTTGGAATATTCCAAGGGGCAAGCATTTTAGCCTTATCTTTTTTCGGCATATCACCTGAGGTTGCTTTAAGTTATTCAATTGTTGTTCATGCTGTAATGATTATTCCTATTACTGTGCTAGGTATAATCATAATTAATCGATATGGATTATCAATCTGGAAGTTACGAAATAGTTAGGAGCGAATTTGCAAGGATTTAAAATTAATGAACTTATATCAAAGATGCTTTAAAATCCTAATAGAGCGAAAGTTAATACTATTTCTTCTGATCACACTATGGTTAAGTTTAGAATACATAGGGCTTGGTCCCTATTCATATATAAGAATCCACGACACAGGGGACTCTTTTGTTACACGTTATATTGTGTTTGCTGCAGATTTTTTTAAACATGGCATTACCTATTGGTTTCCATACATGGGCAGTGGTGTTGATCGTCTTGCTAATGATCTGCTCTACCCCCAGTTTGCTGTCGTACTATTTGGTATATTCCCCGGCTGGTTTGCGTATCAGATTATTATCGTAACACAATTTTTTTTAGCTGGTTATTTTACTTATCGATTATGCAAAGACCATCTTAAGCTTTCCGAAGTTGTCAGTGTTTTTGCGGGGATTGCTTTTGCCTTACATTGTAATGATTTAATAAATTTTCAGTTGGGGTATGCGGGCTTCCCCTTTATTTTATGGGCTATCGAAAAGATAGTTGATAGCAACAATAAATACAGATATTTATGGATAGCTTTACTTGGTGTAGCATATTCTTTTTGTTCGTCGTTCGTTTGGACTTTACCTTTTACCTTATCTTTAGCTTTATTATGGTTTGCTTTCCGGAGAAAGATCAATTTTAATTTCATATTATTATTTTCAATATTTTCATTTTTCATTTTAATAGTTCAATATTCTGCTGTTTATTCATTACTTCTTAATTCCCATGCTTCGCATAGAGCCGATTGGGGGTTGCAAGCAAGTTCTGAAGGTCCAATTGATTCTCTGGTCTACCTGCGTGTTTTCCTGTTGGGGATTAAACGATTGCTATCTCCAATGACAATACTCTTTGCTTTTATTGGCCTTGTAATATCGAGATTTAAGTCCAGACCCTTAATCTATTTATTTTTGCTATTTATGTTTTGCACTCTTGGCGTGTCTGTCATCAATCTTCTCAAAATGTTTTTCAAAGATCACATTTCATTCTTGGCTGGCTTTCAACTTGACAGATATTATGAATTGGCTCCGTTATTCGGTGCTTTGACCATTGCATGGAGCTTGGATTTGATTAGGGAAAATCTAAACAATTGGTTGATTGTCAACAACAAATCAACAAAATCAGCTATGTATAGTATATTTACAATATTTATGGTGATCCTTTTTTCATGGCAATTTTACCAATCATTACGAGTTAAGAAAGATCATGTAAAAACGTGGGTATCTGAGGGGAATTATATCGCCAATTACCAGAATGAAGAATTGAAAAAAATTGTTAAAAATGAGGATGAACCTTTCAGAATCGCCACCGTTAACAGAAGGCTTCATCCAGCTTACGCCAACGCTTATGGAATGGAAACCATAGACGGATACATAAATCTCTATCCAAAATCCTATCAGAAGTATTGGGCAAAGATTATAGAACCTTTAACTGACAAAGATAGAACCAAATATTACTATTTCAATTACTGGGGCAATAGGGTTTACTTATTTTCTCCGAAAGAAACAACAGGTGAAATAATTTTCGATGATTTCTATCGATTGAATCTCCTTTCATTGGCAAACACAAAATATATCATTTCAACCGTGCCGCTAAGAAACGATAACTTATTAATCATATCCAAACCAGAATCATACGAATCGAAAGATGAGCCAATGTCTAAAAAATTCATGAAGAGAATTATGGAAAACTTTAAAGGGAAAAATCTTTTGGTTTATAAAAATCGTGAATATTTACCGCGCTTTTTCTTTGCGAATAAGGTTATAATCTTTGATAGTTCAAAAGACATGTTGGCTGAAATGAGTGTTACTGATGTTGCTTCATTAAAAAGCACCGTCTACATTGAACGCAAGTATTTCAAAGAAAATCATAAGAACATTGATAGCTATGCAAATGCCACTATCAAGTTGGATAAGTATTCACCGGATAGACTTGAATTGTCGGTAAAATTGGATGGATCAGGATTTTTGGTCGTTTCTAATACATATAGCCCCTACTGGAAATGCAAAGTTAATGGAAGCAACGTGGATATATTCCCCGCTTACAGTACATTTTGGGGAATCTTTTTAGAAAAATCGGCAAATAAAGTTGAGTTTTATTACGATCCTCCGTACAAGGTGAATAAAAGCAATTAAAGTAAGTTGAGTAAGAAGCTTTCCATAAATTCCAGGAATTCAACTCGTCGTTTAAGCTTT
>DHFP01000090.1 GCA_002402315.1 Clostridiales bacterium UBA4821 | reverse complement strand
AATATATTTCTTAGTTCTTGGAATAATTCACATATGAAAATATCAGTATAATGGCAACAATTAATCCGCCGATAAAAATACTTGAATTAAAAAAAAGCGAGTATACCGGATCTGAAGAAGTTGTTGAAGGTAGCCTGATTGAACCAACAAAGGAAGTAAAAATAATGTATCCAATTACTAGAAAAGGGAGAAGCCTACCCCATCCTGGACCTTTAGGGCGTCTTTTAGGAATCTGATCGAAATTATCCATGTTATTAAATATGCCTACAACTTTATAAATGTTATAGGTTTTGAAATACTAATTTTATGGGGATTTCAATTTTATGGTAAAAATAGTTCCTTTTGGTTTATTGTCTTCCACTGTTATAGAGCCATCGTATCTTTCAATGGTTTTTTTAACGATATAAAGTCCTAGTCCACTGCCCTTGCTATCCCCAAAGCTTAAACCTTCCTCAAATACCTTATCTTTTATGTCCTCAGGAATACCTTTTCCATAATCAGCGATTCTTATTTCACATTCACTATTATCGGACGAGATATCTACATCTATTCTATCTGTTTTCCCATGAATTATGGCATTTCTCATAATATTTTCAAACACAGAGAATAGTGCCTGATCGGCTAATGCAGTTGCATTTCCACTTATATTAATGGAGGGGATATTTAAGTTGGCAGAAACTTCTTCGGCTATTTTTCTTACATCTACGGGAATCATTTCTCCCTTATTTAACACAAAAGATTCAAGTTCTCGGATTCTTTCAATTAAATCTATTCCGCCATCAATTGAACGGTCCAACTTATTAATTAAAGATCTGTCATTTTTTTGTTCGTAGAGCCATAAAGCGGATTTCATCACGGCCAATTTATTTAGAAGATCATGTCTAAGTATTTTGTTGATTACTTGTAGAGTCTCGTTTAGCTCTTCAATTTGTTTATTTGATTTTATTAATTTGTCTTCCATTTTTTTGCGAATAGTAATATCATTTAATATAATAAGATGCCCAATTAAGAAATTCCTAGGGTCAAAAATCTTTGAAATGCCCATTTCATAAGTCTTTGTTCCTTTTATTAGATTAATTTTACGATAATGGCTTTTTGACAATAAATGCATATATTCTTTGTTAAGTTCAGGCCACTTGTCTGAAATCTGGCCTAAATCTTTTCCACAAATTTTATTATTCTCTACCTCAAGTATTTTTTCCATGAAAGGATTGATTTCAATAATTTGATTAAGTCTTCCTAAGACTATTATTCCGTCATTCATATTTCTAAAAACATTCATATATGCAACAGGTACTATGTCCAGTAATTGATATTTCGTTATTCCAACTAGCAATACTGCGCCCATTATAGAAAACGAAACTGAAGTAAAATCTACAGGTGCGATAATTATTTGGGATATATGGGCCAAACTTGCTGCCCAGGTTACGAATATTGCAACTATAAATATTATTTTCTGCTTTCTATTAATAGAACTAGAGAGATTGAACGATTGAAACAATAAAATTACACCAATTATCATTAATGAATAAAAATATATAATAAATAACCAAAATAAAGGCCCATATGTTTTACCAAAAACTATTATCCCGGATATCTCTATAAGAAATATTTCACTTCTGAATAAGTGGTGGTATTGGTTAGTCCATACAATTAATAAAGTAATCAATGAGAAGGAAGATGTGAAAATAATTAAACTTTTATTTTTATTTTTTGATTTTCCAGAGTACTCTAAGACAAAAAATATCCATGAAATTGGGAATATTACTATAGCTATGTAGGAAATATTATCCCAAAACAATTTATTTGAAAGTGTAAGGCTTCCAAGATTCAACAAATCTGCCAATGCCCATAAAAAAGCACAGGACATACAAATCTTCAGACAACGACTCCCAGGAGATTGTTCCCTTTTAAAAAGAAGGTAAATAACTATGGTTGACACCAAACAACTAAGAAATAACGGTATCTGATATACTGTAAATTGCATGTTTAATGCCTCTCTTAGTTGTAAAATAAATTACAACATATAATAGTAATGACATATTTTTTTAAATCTTTAGTATATTATTGATTTTTTCGCAAAAAAATAATCGAGAGATTTACAATATTTAAATCAACTTCTAATTATCTTCTTAGATGGGCTCTCTTCTCTAAAAAATAATTTTCTTTTTTATTAAAGGACCCTTTAACATTTCCAACTTGTATTAAAAGATAAGTTCATCCCGAGTGAGAAAAAATTTCATATATTACAATAGAAACCTGTTCCAAAATTTATTATAAAATTTAAATAAATAAAAAAATAAAAATCATTTCAAATACCTTAAGTTTTTAACTTTCTTTGTAAGTAAAATAGCCACAAACCCTCCAACTGTCATTTGAATTACGTTAAACGGAACTTCTATAAGGGCAACTACAGGAGGAACCATAAACACGCTGACTTCAACAAGATAGTATCCAACGATCATTATTATTCCTCCTATTAGAATTGCAGTGACCCTAATGACAGTTTTTTCTTTATTTTCCGCTATTTTTCCAACTATGAATCCTTCTAGTCCTTTTATTACAAACGTAAAAGGGGCAAAAGCAGCATACGGAGAACTAAGGTCTGCTAAGGCGGGCCCTATAGCTCCGACCAGTCCTCCAACAACAGGGCCGAAGATAATTGCGGCAAGATAAATTACCGCCTCCCCAAAGTTTAAGTACCCCCCTGTCTGTAGTATCGGTACCTGGAGGAATCTAGTCGCTACAAAAGCAAGAGCGGAAAATATTGCCACAATGCTTACCGATTTTGATTTTTGTATGTTGTTCAATAACTCCCCAACCTATTTTTTTAGTTCGATGCCTTCTATGCATCCTTCTTTGATGCTCTTTGCAAAAGCTTCTTTATTTTAAACATTCTTGGATTTGTCCAGATTTTTCAAAAATTAAAAATATCAAAGGTAT
>DHFP01000092.1 GCA_002402315.1 Clostridiales bacterium UBA4821 | reverse complement strand
GGGTGTTTTTTCGCTTATTCAACTGCAAAACTCAGGAAATATACAATATCATAATAATTCGTGTTTTTTATATTCTTCTTGCAAACAGCATGTTTTTTCCCCTGAACGACATCGAATATGCAGTTCAGAAGCAAAATTTGACTGTTCAGCATGGGGCATAGGTATTCCTTCCTTCCTAGAAATTTGAGTATATAATATCATTAAAAGAAAATAATATTAGTGAACTATGTATTAATTCTGCAGGAGGTAACGTATGGAACAAAATGATGTAAGGGAAATGATTGATTCATTGGTTGAGAAAGGCCGTTCAGCACAAAAAGAGTATGCTGGTTTTACTCAGGATAAAATAAATTCGATAGTTAAATCTATGGCACTTGCCGGTATTGAGAAGCACATGGAATTGGCACAAATGGCTGTAGAAGAAACCGGAATGGGTATATATGAGGATAAGGTTACAAAAAACCTTTTTGCCACTGAGTATGTATATCATGATATTAAATACACAAAAACAGTAGGTATAATCGATGAAAATCCTGAAGAAGGCTTCTATGAAGTGGCTGAACCTGTAGGAGTGATTGCCGGAGTTACACCTGTTACAAATCCTACTTCGACTACAATGTTTAAATGTCTTATTGCAGTCAAAACCCGGAATCCTATTATATTCAGTTTTCATCCCAAAGCCCAAAAATGTTCGTCTGAAGCTGCTAAACTGATGAGAGATATAGCAGTAAAATCTGGGGCTCCAGCCGGATGCATCGGCTGGATTGATCCCCCGTCCATTGAAGCAACCCGTATGTTGATGGGACACCCAAACGTTGCCCTGATACTTGCTACCGGCGGTGCAAATATGGTTGAAGCAGCATACAGCAGCGGCAAACCTGCATTGGGCGTTGGGCCGGGAAATGTTCCCTGTTACATAGAAAAATCAGCTAATATAAAACGTTCTGTAGCAGACCTGATTCTCAGTAAAACATTTGACAATGGAGTGATATGTGCATCTGAGCAAGCTTTGATAGTCGATGAAGAAATAGCTGATACTATCGTTAATGAAATGAAGAATCAAGGTGCATACTTCCTTAATCCTGATGAAATAAAGAGGCTGGAAAGTATAGCTATTGATGAAATCAGATGTGCCATGAACCCTAGAATTGTGGGTCAATCAGCCGGGACAATTGCGAGAATGGTGGATATACCTGCTCCTCCTGAAACAAAGGTATTGATAGCCGAACTTGAAGGAGTAGGTCCTGATTATCCTTTGTCCAGGGAAAAACTAAGCCCAATATTGGCATTCTATAGAGTTAAAGACAGTCCGCAAGGAATTAAAAAATGTGAAGAAATGACTGAGTTTGGCGGTTTGGGCCATTCAGCCGTAATACACTCTGAAGATGATGAAGTAATCAGAGAATTCAGCACGCGGGTCCGCACAGGAAGATTAATAGTAAATTCACCTGCAAGCCACGGTGCTATAGGAGATATATATAATACCAATATCCCATCGCTTACTCTTGGCTGTGGAACCATGGGGAGAAACGCAACAACAGCTAACGTCAGTATCAGGAACCTTATGAACGTCAAAAGAGTGGCCAAGAGGAGGGTAAATATGAAATGGTTTAAAGTACCGCCAAAAATATATTTTGAACCTGGTTGTATCCAATACCTGGCTAAGATACACGGTAAAAAAGCCTTTTTTGTAACCGACCAGGCAATGGTTAAGCTGGGATTTATCGAAAAGGCAATATACCACTTGGAAAAAGCAAATATCAGGTATGAAATATTTGATGAAGTAGAAGCTGACCCATCAGTTTCTACGGTATTTAAAGGATGTAAAGCCATGCAAGACTTTGAACCCGACCTGATTATTGCACTTGGCGGCGGTTCAGCTATAGACGCAGCTAAAGGTATGTGGCTGTTTTATGAATACCCCGAGACTGAATTCGAAACATTGAGACTAAAATTTGCCGATATAAGAAAAAGAGCTTTTAAGTTTCCAGTTCTGGGAAAGAAAGCAACATTTGTTGCTATTCCTACGACATCAGGTACAGGTTCCGAGGTTACTGCCTTCGCCGTCATAACAGATAAAGAAAAAGGTATAAAGTATCCCTTGGCTGATTATGAATTAACACCCGATATAGCAATAATTGACCCTGAGTTCACCTATACTATTCCAAAGCCGGTTACTGCCGATACAGGTATGGATGTTCTTACCCATGCCATTGAAGCTTATGTTTCGGTCATAGCATCAGATTATACTGACCCGTTATGCATAAAAGCCATACAATTGGTATTTGAGTACTTACCTAAAGCATATGCAAACGGTAATGACAAACTTGCAAGAGAAAAAATGCATAACGCCTCATGCATAGCAGGTATGGCTTTTACCAATGCGTTTCTTGGTGTGAATCATGGGATGGCTCACATACTTGGAGCGACCTTTAACATACCTCACGGCAGGTCAAATGCCGTATTGCTGCCTCACGTAATTGAGTATAACGCAAACAAGCCCACTAAGTTTGCTGCATATCCTAAATATGAATATCCTCACGCAGATGAAAGATACGCAGAGATTGCCAAGGCCCTAGGATTAAATTCAAATACAGTTGAAGAAGGAATCCGCTCATTAATAGATGCAGTTAAGGAACTTATGACTAAGCTGGATATCCCTCTAACCATCAATGGTCTAGGAGTAAAAAGAAGTGATATGGAAAGGCATTTGGACCATATTGCCAATGTTGCCTTTGCAGACCAGACAACCGGATCAAATCCAAGAGTACCGTTAGTAGAAGAAATTAAGCAAATATATATGAAAGCTTTTGGAGAGTAAAGTATATACAAGGTCAATCAAGTCGTCCTTTATATCTTCACCCCTGGAAACAAGAATACGGCCATGCTCCTCAAGCTTTAGTCTAATGGGGTCCAGGTCTATTTCTTGTTTCTTGCCAAAAACCTCAATATCATATCTGCCCTCCGACTTCTCTTCAAACGTAAAAATACTTTGAGGCTGTTTCCCTATCAAGCTGTTAAAACTGCTGTCAACCGTCAATAAACCGGTTATAAGAATAGCTGCAAAAAGGATAAGACACAAGAAAATTTTATTCATTAAATCACCTTCCGGATTATATGATTCCCTTAAAACGGTGTTAAAATACCGGATTATTTGACAACCTCCGCAATCACCTTCGCTAAATACTTCATGCTGGCTGCAGCCTCTTCGAGCGTATTTCCGGTGCTTCCAACCTCAATAATTATTGCACCTGGTGCCACATGTTGGTTAAACCGTTCGGTTCTTAAATCAATCTCCTTACATAAGCCTGGATATAGCTTATTTGCATTTTCCTGAAGTTTTATTACAAACTTCAGGTTTTCCCTCCAATTGTCATGCTCCAATCCCATCTGATCGGTACCAACTACAAACATCAACTTCGCAGCTTCAGTATTGCCAATCTTTACTGCTGTTCTCAACTTTTCTCCTTGGCCGCCGTAAGCATCCCTGTGAATATCCAACACAATTTTAGCATTAGGGTATTGCTTCATATTTTTGATTGCTGTCTGGAGAGATCTCTTGTACGAACCTGTATAAGTCGGATAATCATGTATAGTGGTATCATGAGCGGCCTTAATACCAAGTTTGGATAGCTGTGTATTGAGCTCTTCACCTACTTTTACAACATTATACTTTGGATTTTCGGTTCTGTAGGGATCGCTAGGAGTATAGGTGTTTTTTGCACTAGGTGAATATGCTTCCGATGTGTGAGTATGTAGTATTATAGCCTGCGTGTTCTTTTTACTGCTGCCTAGCTTTAATGATTCTTTTCTAAGCTTCTCAATATCCAATTTATAACTGGTATGATTCCTGATTGCAATTTCACCCGACTTGACTATTGTGCTGGGTTTATATATTTTTTCAGTTTGGTCAGTATTTATCTGTTTCTCTGCTTCATCATCAAGGGATTCCACAGGATTTTCTCCAAAAGAGTCTCTGTTATTCAATTCATCCTGTCCGTTACTTTTTAAGTCCTTTCCGGTAAGACTCTCTGAGTTATAGGCTTGCAATATAGGAAATTGGTAGTTCAAAACGCTCTTGCAGTCAAATACATCAACCGGAAGCACCTTTTGAGTTAATCCATCCAAAGTAGAACTATAACCTATTTTTCCACTTGATTTATTGGAAGGTTTCATCGCCGGCAAAGTGTCTTCAATAAAGCCTTTAAGTATTATGGAATCTGTTGATTGTATAAAATTTGTACTTCTGAACTTTATTGAGTTATATGATGCAACCGATATCTTACTAAATAACCATAAGATTGTTATTAAAAATAGCAAGCATAAAATTCCAACAAATATACCGGATATTTTCCGTACTTTTCTATTATTTTTTCTAGTTACTCTGAATACTGCAATGTTTGCCATATATACCCTCTTAAATTATCTATATTAAAAGCGAAAAAGAATTTTAGGTTCATCAACGAATTTTGTGTTTAAGCTCCCTCTCTATCTCTCCCTCACATCAAGGGAGAGCAAAAGTATTCCTTTGAAGCCTTTCTTTTCTTTTCCTTCCCTTCGAAGTGAGGGGAAGATAGAAGGGGAGTTTACCACAAAAATTGACGATAACCCAGAATTCACATGTTAAAGTAATTTCAGTAGGAAATTATCTTTCGAAAGTTTTGTAAATTCTTTATTGCTACATATCTAGTTAATTATATTTAAACAGGGAATATATTAGAACAGAATCACTTCAACCTCTTGCCCTTCCTTTATTCCATCATCAGACGCCCTGATCTTAACATAACCATCCGCACTAAGCATGGAGGTAATGAATCCTTCCTTTCCTATCATAGGAGTTGCAGTATATATGTCTTCATTCCTGTCTATATTAATAATCAAATATTCTTCTCTTCCAGGCGCTGATTTATAACTCCGTGTACACTTTGCCCTTATAGAAAGGTATCTGCCGGCTGATTTGTTAAAGCACATTATCATTGGTTTTACCATGATATTAAAAGTAATCAAAGCTGAAATCGGATTGCCGGGAAGACAAAAAATAACTCTGTTTCCAACTCTGGCAACTATAGAATCCGCACCCGGGCTCATCCCTATTTTATTTATTATTATTTCTACCCCTTCAATTCTTTTTATTACACTCAGGGTCTTGTCCATGGTCCCCTCTGAACTTCCACCTGTTATTATGATAATATCCGAAGAATTAAGACTCTTCTCAAGAACTTCTTCCATGCCCCTGGAATTATCTTTTACTATCCCTTTGTTTGCAGGAACTACCCCTAGGGTTTTTAAGTTCGCGCTAATTGTATATGAATTAATATCTCTTACCTGACCCGGAGATAGTATAGTATTAAAGGGTTCGATGATTTCATCTCCGGTAGAAACCACTGATGCGTGCAACCTTTTCAGCACCTTGATATGGCTGTGTCCCGCTCCGGCTAATGCTCCAATCTCACGCGTCCCAATCCTGTTACCTTTACTCAATAGAATAGCGCCCTTTTTAAAGTCATCTCCTTTATGTATTACACTTTCACCTCTGTTAACAGTACGGTTTATGACAATTTCAAGAGGCCCGATAACTTCGGAATCATCCAATGTTACCACGGCATCTGCATTTGGCGGCATCATAGCCCCTGCTGATATGTAAACACATTCGTTTGGACCAAGGCTTATGGTACACTCCTTACCTACGTCCGATTGTCCCATCTGGCTGAACACCGGCCTCACACCATCTCCGGTGCCGTATGTGTCGCCGGAGATTACTGCATACCCATCAACAGCTGCCCTGTTAAACCCGGGTATATCATCTCTGACCGCTATATCCTCTGCTGCATACCTGCCCAATGCATGCTCAATTCCAACCTCTTCCGCCTCTAATTCTATGTCTTGAAATGATTTTTCCATTTCCTCTAAAGTATCAAATAGGGTGTTTAATCTGAAATGATTCATGGCATTCCTCCTGAAATGTTAATCTAATATTGGTATTATAGCAGTTTATTATAAAAAATAGAAGCCATGATTGGCTTCTATTTTTTATAACTTAACTCTTTATTATCCTTTTGAAAGTCCCTCTGAACCTCGATTTTCTTTAATCATACTACTTATAGTATTCTTGGCTGAACTCTCTGCATTACGTGCAGCATTAACTGCGTTGTGTGTTGCGTAACCTGCTAGATTCTTTGCCGTCTTCCCCGTCCCAATTTTGTCGTTTTGTGCTTGCTTCTCTTGTTCTCTAGCCATTTCTTTACTATAGAAAACAGCTACCTTACCATCCGGGTCTTTACCAATGTGCACCCCCGGTTGTTGCAATTCTCCCCTATTTTCTTTATCGGCAGCAAGCATCAATATTTCTTCTCTGTTTATATTTTTCTCTTTGCTTGCATTAAACCCGAATATATCCTTAACACCGTTAGATTTCTCCATTTCCATTATGTATTCTTTTCCATGTTTATTATTTCCTCCGTCTGCAATTTCCTGATCTTTTTTATCTCCGGCTTCAGGCAAAACCTCGTATAATTTGGCTTTATTCCCTTTACCGTCATTATATTCAATAGCAATTGTGCGTCCCTCTTCAATCTTCTTTAAAAGGTCAGCCCGCTCATTAGCTTTATTAACTACTTGTCCCGCCTTTTTGTAGGCGTTATCAACCACTCTGTCAACCGCCTCAATTCCTTCAGCGCCCTTATTAGCTACCCATTTGCCACCTTCAACTACTTTGTCCTTGATTTCTCCGGCCTTTTCTATGCCTTTGTCTATACCTTTATCAATTTTGTTGATTAGGTCACCACCTTTGTCAGCTAGTGACATAGCTCCATCTGCTACTTTTTCTGCCGCTAGTATGGCAAGGCCTGCTGTAAGCTCGAAAGGTGCCATAACCAGATTTTTTCCCATCCATAATTTTCGTCCTGCCTTTGCACAATTGTCCTTTATGAATTTAGTTATGCTCTGTCCGACTGTATACTTATCAAGCTCACCACTGTCTTTCTTAACTCCCAGCAACCTTGCTTTAAAGCTATTTGCTGCCTTAACTTTTAATTTATTAAGCTTGGTTTTTAAGCTCCGTTCCTGTAAAGCTTTTTCTACACTATCTTTAACAAGATCTGCCAGTTCCTGATGTGTTAAAGTAACTTTTTGATCAGCTTTATTATATTGTGCAATTTTATGCTGGGGATTCCGCTCTTCAACCACACTTTTATTCACATCTCCCTGAGGTTGATTCTGTTCCTGCCCTGCATTATTCTTTTCCGCTGTGCCCTCTTCTTGAACTGGTAGGGATAAATCCTCCTTATCTCCTATAGGTTTCTCCGTATTTCCACTCTTTTTTTCCGGATGGTTCCAAAAGGCTTCAAGCTCTTTACTTTGAGCTATTATGCTCTCAAAATAGCTAGGATTGTTCTTTTTAAAATTTTCAAGTGCTGACAACCTCTCTTTATCTGAAAGCTTTAAAATAGCATCTGCATCTTTCTTTGCAAAAATGCTTCTATCTATATCCTCCGAAACTTGACTTTGGTCTTTGACCTTATCAGCCATATTCTGCATATCCAAGGTATCTATTCCCTGGACATTCCCCCCCTTCAGATATGTTTTAATATTCAATTTCCTACCTCAATTATATCATGTGACATACCTCTCTGTCATTCGTCAAGTTGCACAAAAATTCCAACAAATTTTCTACATATGAGAAAACCCCCTATAAGTCCCCCTAATAGGGGGTCGGCACGAAGTGCAGGGGGTAAAACATTTTAAATTATTCTGCATAGCTCTCCCTCACACTATAATGCGTATGCAGCAATTCATGCGCTTTATGGCTTCCCGGCTTTTCCAGAAACTCCTCATACAATCTCCTGATAGTAGGATTCTCGTGCGATTTCCTGATGGGAAGACTCCTGTCAGCTTCATATATAGCTTTTGCCCTGGCAGACTTTATATCAATTTCAGCAAGTTCCTTGGCAGTGTGTATTGGCTGACCTCCACCGCAAATACATCCTCCCGGGCAAGCCATTATTTCAACAAAATGATAACTGGCTTCTCCATTCTTTATCTTATCCATTAATTTTCTTGCGTTGCCCAAACCATGAGCAACTGCAGCCCTTATCTTCTTATCACCAATTTTAATTTCGGCCTCCTTAATACCCTCCATGCCTCTAACTTCCTCATAATCGATTTTTCCCGGCTGTTGTCCCTGTGAGTATTTCTGCTACAGTCCTTAATGCCGCCTCCATAACTCCACCTGTCGATCCGAATATCAAACCGGCTCCTGTTGCTTCTCCCATTGGGTCATCGAATCTCTCATCCGGTAGATTTTTCAAATCCATACCTGCTTCCTTAAGCATCCTGGGCTTCATGAAGCGCTGGAATAAGTGCTCCATTTTTCCCTTTATACTTATCAATTATTTTTTTTATTTTTTCTACCTGTTCAAGGTCATTATCCAGTAAATTCTTTTTGCAGCAGCATCTATTTTCACTCATGCTTTCCCTCCTCTTCCATATAGATAACTACTTTAAACTTTTATGGTTATAATTGATATTTTTTTAACAATCTATGTTTTAATTATGTCGGTTTGTTAAAAAAATATCAATATCTTAGTGTCATGTCAGAATATTGATTTTTTTGTAGAAAAAAGAATAAATATCCCTAGTTTAGATAATCAGGGATATTTGAAATATTTATATAATTTAATTAATGGACAAACTATTAAAAATCCTATTCTAGAGCTTATATAATACATCAAAGAATTCAGGATAAACTACGTCGACACACTGAGGCCGTCTGATCATTGTCTCGCCTTCTGCTACTAGAGCAGCTACTGCTAACGCCATAGCAATTCTCTCATCATTATAGCTTTCAACAATTGTTCCTTTTAAAGACCTTCCACCTTCAACTATAATACCTTCAGGATCTTCAGTTATCTTAGCTCCCATCTTGGCCAATTCCAAAGAAGCTGCCTTAATTCTATTGGTCTCCTTTTGCATAACTTCCGGCGCCTCTTTAATAATAGTCGTACCATTTGCCCTGGTAGCTAATGCAGCCATAATTGGAATTTCATCTATCATTCTTGCAACTTCATCCGGTTCTATGGTAACTGCATGTAATTCAGAACTTCTTGTATAAATATCTCCGACCGGTTCATTATTAACCGTTCGAATGTTTGTTATTTCAATATTAGCGCCCATTCTCTTTAAAACATCAAATATAACCAACCTTGTAGGATTAATACCTACATTCTTAACCGTAATCTCTGAATTAGGCACCATTAAACCTGCTGCTATGAAATATATAGCAAATGAAATGTCTCCCGGAATCCATACACTCTGAGAATACAACTCAGGTGCAGCTATACTCCTGACTGTGTTACCATCTATTTTTATGTTAGCTCCAAAGTTCATTAACATAAGTTCAGTGTGGTCTCTTGACCTTATTCTCTCAGTTATTGCTGTTTCACCTTCGGCAAATAGACTTGCAAACAGCAATGTAGATTTCAATTGGGTTCCCGAATTAGGTAAATCAAGCGTTATTCCGTTAAGTCTGGAACTATTTATTATAAACGGAACAAAATTCCCATCCTCTTTTCCTGATATATGAGCTCCCATCGTCTTCAGTGGTTTTACTACTCTACCCATTGGCCTTTTATGCGCCCTATCATCACCGGTAAGTATGGAATTAAATCTCTGACCCGCCATTATTCCCAGCATTAACCGAATTGTTGTACCTGAGTTTGCAGTATTGAGAGGTTGTTGATATGGTTTTAGACCATGCAATCCTCTTCCGAATACCTTGACACGGTTATTAGGAAGAATTTCAATTCCGACTTGCATCTTTCTGAAACAATCAATAGTAACCAAACAATCTTCGCTTAACAGAAATCCTTCAATTTCCGTAACTCCCTGGGCCAGTGCACCGGCCATTATAGCCCTATGGGAAATTGACTTATCACCAGGTACGGTTAGCTCACCCTTTACAACATTCTTCTGTTCTATGACCATCCACGGTTCCCCCTCTTCTACTATAAGTTCAGTCCTGAGTCCTGAGTGCTGAGTTCTAAGTAAAAGATTACAAGCTTTCGCACTGAGGATTTAGAACTAGATTTTATAAACTTTGTATCCATGTGACTTAAGTAAATTATAAGCTTTATCTACACTTTCGATATCTGAGAAGGTTATTTTCAAACACCCATGGTCATATTCCCTGCTGTTTGAAATATTAATATTTTTTATATTTATACCATTTTCACCTAATAATGTTGTAAGTTTTCCTAATTCTCCCGGCTTATCTTCTATATCTATTGATATATCATTAAACGGAGTTATTAATCCGACTTTACTTGAGGTAAATGTATCCCTGAACTTTTTTGCTGAGTTGAAAAAACTAAATATCTCTCCTGCATTATCACTTTCCAGTAAGTAATTAAACTGCCTTACACGTTCTAAAAATAAATCAAGGATTTGTTTAATATGCTCTTTATTATTTAAAACAATGGTCTGCCACATCTCCGGCTTGGATGATGAAATTCTTGTTATATCTTTAAAGCCGCCAGCCACCAGCTTTTGCATATACCCCTCCTTGCAGTCCAGTTCTTCAACCAGATTAACCAGAGCGGCAGAAATTATGTGGGGTACATGACTTATAGTTCCTGTTATTATATCGTGTTTTCTATTATCAATAATAACAGGAATTCCGCCAATTTCAATTATAATTTTTTCCATTATTTTTATTATTTCATCAGTTGTTTTGTCACAAGGTGTCAGAATATAATATGCATTTTCAAACAGATGAATTTTACTAGCTTCATATCCATATTTCTCAGAACCGCACATTGGATGACCGCCAATAAAGTTTAGCTGCCCATCAATCTTTTCAATCCTTCTAACAAGCGTACCTTTTATGCTTCCCGTATCAGTAATTATACAGCCTGGCTTTACAGCTTTAATTACTTTTTGAATGCTGTCAACTATCTTGTCTATCGGTGTACATATAAAAACAATATCAGAGTCATAAATATTCTCATCAATACTGGTAGAAGCCCTATCCAATACGCCTTCCGAAAGAGCAGTTTCAAGTGATTGTCTGTCCGGATCAACTCCTATAACTATATTAACACTCCCGACCCTTCTTAGCGCTTTGGCTAAAGAGCCTCCTATTAATCCTAACCCGATTACAGAAGCAGTTTTAATCTCCATATTTAAATTCTCTTTCCAAAATTTCAGCCATTAAGCTTATATCCTTGCATAGTTTATCAAAGGCTTCAGGAATCAGCTGTTGTGAGGCATCTGAAAGAGCGTGTCTTGGTTGTGGATGAACCTCAACAATCAATCCGTCAGCCCCTGCAGCAATAGCAGCTTTTGCCATAGGTATGACATATTGAGCCTTTCCCGCAGCATGACTTGGGTCTATTATTATTGGAAGATGGCTTTGAGCCTTTACTACAGGTACCGCACTTATATCAAGGGTATTCCTGGTTGCTGTTTCAAAGGTTCTTATGCCCCTTTCGCATAAGATTACCTTATCATTACCTTCACTCACAATATATTCAGCAGCATTTAACCATTCTTCAATGGTTGTAGCCGGTCCCCTCTTTAATACAACCGGTTTTCCTGCTTTACCGACCTCTCTAAGCAAATGAAAGTTCTGAACATTTCTCGCTCCGATTTGGAACACATCAACATACTTATCAGCTATTTCTACAGTTCTTTCACTGATTACCTCACTAACTATCTTCAAGTCATTCTCATGTGCAGCCTCATATATTAATTTTAGTCCCTCTTCTTCAAGCCCTTGAAAAGCATACGGCGAGGTTCTCGGTTTGAATGCGCCGCCACGTAAGAATTTCGCACCAGACTTCTTTACCGCTCTAGCCGTTTGGAAAATCTGTTCTTTGTTCTCTATAGCACACGGACCTGCCATCATTACAATTTCTTTCCCGCCAATCTTAACGCCATCAACATCAATAACACTGGCCTCGGGTTTAAACGTTTTGCTAACAAGTTTATAGGACTCTACAATAGGAACTATTTTATCAACACCAGGCATCAGGTCTATAGGTACATCATTTAGTACTCTTTTATCGCCTATAACACCAATAATTGTTACCTGGGAACCTTTAGATAGATGTGCACCAAGTCCCAATGATTGTAAGACTCTTAATATTTCATTAATATGCTCTTCCGAAGAGCTAGGTTTCATTACAATAATCATATAGTCATCTCCTATACGGCTTACTGATCTGTCAGCATTCTTCTTATTAGTTCTATTCATTTAAAACTATTAGGTGACATGTTTATTAATTTTTTTTATTCCCGTGGAAAGTATACAATTTATATGTCAGAATGTCAAGTTTAGTAGAAATATAGGGTGCATAAACTAAATGTGAAGA
>DHFP01000035.1 GCA_002402315.1 Clostridiales bacterium UBA4821 | reverse complement strand
AAGTTATTGACGGAACCAATACTAATGTTTGATTATGACAATGACTTAAATGTATATATATGCCCTGAAGGTAATCAACTAAAGCAGTGCAGCCAAAACGATGATGAGATGAACAAATCCAAAATATTTTATACCTACTCCTGCTTGCTGCCTCTAAATAGTTTTAATAGCTATATTACTACATATTATGAAATTATTCAAGATGTCATCTGCATTTTTTTGATACGTTTAAATTTTCTGAATTTTGTGATTCTAGTCACATACTAAAATACTGTGTTATTATATTATTAACTTAGAAAGAAAACTTCCTAAGCTTTACAGAGGTGATATCATATCACTCATAATTAATACAGAAGGGAGATGAAGTTATTCATCTCCCTTGACTATTTAGTTGAAATATTATCTCCGGTTATTTAATTTCCAGGGTTTTAATTTCTTTTAGGTCACTCAAGGTATGCGCCTTAAACATAGCTTTTGATAAAGTATAAAGCGTGTCATCTATATATAGCAGCCTTTCAATGTTCTTTTCACTACTGTACCAGTAGTCACCTGATTTCTTATACTCCTCTTCAAGTATGTGAGTTATCCTGCCTTTTAATTTAAATCCGTTTTTTAGATCCAAGCTGTAAACGTAAGCCCCTTGCCAAACAGTCTGGTAACTTTCATTACCGGATATCAGTTCTTCCAGATTTCTGGCTTTTGTATTAACCACTGTTATTGGAAAGGCCAGCAGGTTTTTCTCTTTTGAGAATAATAATGCTTTATGGTTTCTAAGCAATTCTGAGTCGGTACCTCTATCACCAATAGTTTCTTTAAATTTCTCCTTAGGGTTATTTACATCACTAACATCAAAGACTGCTATCTTCATACCTTGCATTAATGCCCCACCGTTTTTTGTCTCCTCGGTATCTTTTCCAAAACCTATAATATGGTTTTCATCATATGGATGGAGATAATCGCTGTACCCTGGTATTTTTAAGGCTCCCAGTACTTTAGGATTTTCCGGGTTTAAATCAATAACGAATAATGGGTCTACCTGCCTGTAGGTTACCATATAACCTCTATCGCCCATAAATCTGGTTGAATAAATTCTTTCACCCGGAGCAATATCTTCAAGCCTTCCTATAATACTAAGAGTATCATTTAGAATATAAACGTTATTTTTTGAAGTAAATTCGTCTGAACGCCACATTTCACCCGTAGTAGTAGCTATTCTGAAATTCCCGTCATGTTCGTCCATAGAAAACTGGTTAAGTATTCTACCTGGCACTTCACCTTTTCCAAGGTAGGTAACCTTGCCTTTGTCTAAGGAAAACTTATAGGCTGTTGTATTATTTTGATTTACATCTGCGCGTATACTTTGGGTTTTTGCTTTAAGAATGGTATAATTGTAGTTTGTAATAGCAACATATAAATTGTCTTGTGATGCATATATGTTCTCACCTGAACCCAGATAAGTAGATATGTTTGCTTGTTCTTCATTGTTATCCAGGTTAATACCGGCAATCAGCATATAATTAGGACTTACACAACCAGGGAAGTACCGTATATCTTCATAGCTAACATTTTTTACCTTATCATCTACCGCAGTATCGCGGTAAGAAGGTGTTAAATTATCATTACCCTGTTGTATATAGTAGTAGTTTGCATACTTGTTTGCAACCAGGTAAAGTGCTGAACCTATTTTTCTGGAAGATACATAATTACCTTCAAGTTCGACTTCTCTAAGCTGTTTTAAATTTGTACGGTCAGTTATATCATAAACAATAGCCTTGATGAAATTCCTTGAATAATAAGGTGGGAGAATCTCCGGTTGTCCAATTTGGGTTTTGTATATTGGAATCTCCGTATAAGATGACCCTATAACAACAAGGTGTTTGTCATCAATATACATTTCACTTGGATTGAAGTTCTTTTGAGTAAAATCCAATTTACTTACAATATTCATTTCTTCTGCCGGATAAGCTTCTGCTACTACAATCCTCTGATTGTTTACCTGATAGATATATTTGCCGTCAGTTTTAACAACATCAGCCTCATCCACACCCTGAACCTGGACATTAGTAGTTGAATAGTCTCCTGATGTAACAGCTGACATGGATTTAGCAGCCTTATTAAGTGAAGTACCTACTGATTCTGATGCAGCCATATCCATACTCTTCTCATTCATGATATCGGATCCTTTATTCCTATTGTAACCTGTATATGAATCCGACTTTGATAACAACTCCTTTAGCTTCTCCTCGGAACCAACAAAAGGAAGATTATTAACTCTGGCGATGACTTTATCTATCAATGATTTCTCAGTTTTTGTGTCAAATAAATTTTCCTTATCTGCAATTATTATTAATCCTCTGTCATAGAATACTTTCTTTCCAAATGCTTCTGATACAACTCGGAAGGGAACAAATACCCTGCCATTTATTCTTTCAGCCGGTACGTCGATTGTAGTATCCTTACCATTTATATTGATTTTATTACTTCCCAGAACCAGTCTTACAGTTTTGCCCTTTAATCCCTCTATTTTTGCGGTAACAGTAGAAGTACTCTGGTCCCAGTCAACCTTTGCACCGAAGCTTTCCGATATAAATCTGATGGGTACTAAGCTTCTGCCGTTCTTGAATACAGGAGTAACTTCCGGGTTTGTTTTGTCAACCTGTGTCATTTTGTTATTTACACAGGCATCAGAACTTCCTATGTATAGAACAACAGCATTATTTAATCTTTTTTTAATTACCTCGTCAGGATCAGTGTTTGCATATGCATTCTTAGCTGGAACTTGAAAAAATGTAACCAGCATAGCTAATGCAAGAATTATACTTAGAATCTTTGCAGTTTTCTTCATGTTAACACACTCCTTTTACTCTTATTATTAATTTCGAAGTTGCATGGATAGACTATCTAATATTATTTGACTTAATTTTTTCGATTTTGTTCCATTGTAATTAAATATTTTTCTACATTAATATTAACTGTGAAAAAAAAATTTACATGTTATTTCCCTCAAATTCATCTTTTCGTTGCTATTGAAGATTACTGAAAGCAATTATCTTCAAACGTTTTGTAAATTCTTTTTCACATCCTCCTATATAGGTTTAAAATAATATATATTTTTATATTGAAAATTATATATTATTTCATGAAAAATAGGAAGGGACATACCCTTCCTATTCAATATTCTTATCTAACAATAATTACTCTATCTCCAACCATTACATAATCGTATAGCTCTTCGGCATCCCAGTTGTGTAGTCTTATGCATCCTGCCGATGCATATGTTCCAATGGAATCCTCATTGTTGTTTCCGTGGATGCCAAAATTATTACCGATACCATTGACCATTATTCCCATCCATCTTTTTCCAAATGCTTTTTGAGGATGATATGGATTTGGATCCTTGTTTGCAATCCAAAAAGTCCCAATTGGTGAACGTGTAATCCACTCGCCGTTTACATATTTTTTCTTCCCTACGGCAATCTGATACTTCTTATATACCTGTTCCGCCTGATTAATATACCATAGCCATAATACACTTGTGTCAATATAAATTAGCGTATCACCATCAAGCACACTTCTGATCTGCTCCGGCAAGCAGTCTTCGACCGTAGGCGTCCTTACAGGTATACCTGACAAAGTATGATCATGGGCAGGTGTATTTATATACCCCGGGCTATTGACATGAATGTCTCCATCCCAAAGCACTTTGAAGCCAAGTTCCTCAGCTAGAAAACGTACAGGTACGAATATACGGAATCCATCAAACCATGACGGGGCTTTAGTTTGCCGCAGTGTACCGTTCACCATGACTTCTCTGGAGTCGACAGGCCAGACTATTGTTTTTCCGTTTTTCCGAAAGGTAGCAGTCTTGAGCTTCGAATCGTAGGTAACATACGCTCCAAGCTTCTCAGCAAAATATCTTGCCGGTACGAGCGTATGGCCAGTGTTATCAATAAACGCAGGGGAATCACTTGTTGTTACAACAAAATCTGTTAGATTCCCGTCAAGAAATACATTAACCGGTTTACCCTCTTGTGCATAAGCGAGGCTTCCCACTGCCAGGGTCATAGTCAGAGCGAAAATGGCAATAAGCATTACTTTCCAAGTTGATTTACGTCCCTTCATTTTATCATTTCCCTTCTATTTTTTCTTTGAATCCTGGTTTTAAAAACTACGTCCGCAAATAATAGTTACACAATTCACCTCCCGTCTTAGCAATTGCTTATACGGCACCGAACCAGACTACAAAAATTATCACAACATATAAATATTATTTTACTTATGATTTCATGTATTGTCAATCTTGACCAACTTAAAATTTTTAACTCTGCAAACAACAAAGAAGGAAGAAAATACTTTCTTCCTTCTTTGTTACCGATCTGGCTTCTAACCATTATTTAATCTCAAATTATTTTTCACTCGTTTAATTACTTCTTCTTCCTTTATTTCCTCAACATCTGATTTACTTCTTTCTTTAAACTCCACTATACCTTCCGAGGCCTTTTTACCTACAGTAATCCTGACCGGTATGCCAATCAGGTCAGCGTCCTTAAACTTGACCCCTGCTCTTTCATCCCTGTCATCTAATATTACGTCAATTCCCTCTTTGTCCAGTTCATCATAAATCTTTTGAGCTAGTTTGAATTGTGTTTCATCTCCGGCCATAACCGGTACCACAATCACCTGATATGGCGCTACCGACATAGGCCAGATAATACCGTTCTCATCACTGTTCTGCTCAATGATTGCCGCCATGGTT
Source organism: Clostridiales bacterium UBA4821 (assembly GCA_002402315.1). Classification (GTDB taxonomy): domain Bacteria; phylum Bacillota; class Clostridia; order Acetivibrionales; family UBA4821; genus UBA4821. Next base: position 8,411 of record DHFP01000035.1, on the reverse strand, counting down.
CTATTTACGCCTATTCCATAGCACCCCATTATCATAAGCTGTTCCTTTCCGTTTTCATCAATATAAGTGCATTCCAGAGGTTTGCTGTATTTTGTTCCAAGCTTGAATATATGACCTACTTCTATCCCCTGAGCAATCCCAATTGCTGCCCCACATTTCGGGCAAGGATCTTCTTTTGTAATATTTCTTAAATCTGAAGTCTTTGTGATCTTAAAATCTCTATTTACATTTACATTTTTATAGTGGTAGCCAGTTTCATTTGCACCGACAACAAAGTTCTTCATACCCTGAACTTCTTTATCTGCATAAGTCTCAATATTTAATCCTAAAGGACCTGCAAATCCTACCTCAGCGCACGTAATCTTTTTCACTGTTTCCGGGTCTGCCATTTCAATTTCTATACACCCCAGCAGGTTCAAAAGCTTAATTTCATTTACTTCTCTGTCCCCTCTAACAAGTACGGCAACTATTTTATCATCAGCCTTGTATATTAATGTTTTTACAAATCTCGAAGCTTCACCCTCAAAGAATTTTTCAAGCTCTTCAATAGTTCTTACATTTGGTGTATAGATTTTTTCAAGAGTCTTTTCTGCATGATCCTCATGAAATTCTCTTACACATTCGGCCTTTTCAATATTTGCAGCGTATCCGCATTTTGAGCAGAAAACAACCGTATCTTCACCAATCTCGGACTTAACCATAAACTCCTGGGAGTTAGAACCGCCAATAGCTCCGGAATCAGCGTCCACTATAATATAGTCAAGTCCGCACCTGTCAAATATATTTACATATGCGTCATGCATTTTCAAATATGATTCATCTAATCCCTCCTGGTCCTTGTCAAAGCTGTAAGCATCCTTCATAATAAACTCTCTGCTTCTCATTACACCAAATCTTGGTCTTATTTCGTCCCTGAATTTGTTCTGAATCTGATATAGGTTAATTGGCAGCTGCCTGTAAGACTTGATTTCAGCCTTGACTACTTCTGTAAACGTCTCTTCATGTGTCGGACCAAGCAGGAAGTCTCTTTTATTCCTATCCTTCAGCCTAAACATGAGGGGTCCATAAACCTCCCACCTTCCGGTAGCCTGAAAAAGCTCGGCTGGTAATAATGTTGGCATTAATAACTCCTGTGCCCCTGCTCTATCCATTTCCTCTCTAACTATATTCTGAATTTTTTTCAGAACTCTATATCCCAGGGGTAAGGTACAATAAATACCTGATGAAACCTTTCTTATCAGCCCGGCCCGCAGCATAAGCTGATGGCTTACCGCCTCCGCCTCAGCAGGAACTTCTTTTCTTGTAGGTAAAAACATTTGTGATAGTTTCATCTACATTAACCTCCTTATATTTGGTTGAATTGAATTCATAATTTAGAATTCAGAATCCAGTAGTCAGAATAAAATCTTTTTAATCCTGAATTCTGGATTCTTGCTCCTTAATTGCTCACCTAAACAAACATACCTTCGTCACTATAGGGACGAAGGTATGTTCGCGGTACCACCCTGATTGATTATATAAATATAATCCACTTGGATACTTTAACGGAGTATGACCGGCAAGTTTTCTTGCAGCTCTTAGAGTGGGTTCAGTTACTGATTCCTATAAAGCCTCTCAGCCAACGGGCTTTATTCTCTTTTAGTTTTGCAGTTACTTACTGGCTCTATTCATTGCTTTTTCATATAAATATTAATATAAATGTATTTTAATTTAATTTCTATAACTTTTCAATATGTTTTTAAGATATTATAAAGATGGATCTGCTAGGAAAAATCCGCAAGCTCCTGATTCCATTTCTAATTTGACTCTGTTCTTCTCTTGATATACCTTTTTAATTTTTCTCTAATTTCCAACTGTCTTCTTTCTTGAATTTGTTTATTGTAATTATCATCATAGGTGCTGCGTTCTTCCGGATTCAGCAGTTCCTTATTTTCTATCTCAATAGATTTTTCAGTATTGTCTTCATTTTCCCCTCTACGGTTTTCACTCTGTATCTTAATTTGCTCTTTTTCATCTTTATTATTTTTCTTTTGTTCTCTTCTTTGCTGTCTGATTTTTTCTGTTTTTTTCTTCCTTTCTTCTTTCTCTAATTCCATTTTAGCTTTCTTATACTCCCTAATCATCTTAACAGTTTCTCTCACAGGCATCCTCTCTACTTCCTGTATTGTAGCATCCGGTTTTACCTCTTTAAGCTTTTCGAAGAGAATTATCCGGCCGGGTGAAACCTTCAATTTTTTAGCATCATCATGCTTTTGCAGCGGAATCTTTTCCGTAAGTATATTTTCTTCTTTGATTAGCTTGGCTAATTTCTTCTTGGTTATATTCTTTAGGTCTTTATTTATGTTATCGACTGAATTATTATCAACCCCTGACACAGTAAACATTACTGTATTTTCATTCTCCTCTGTGAATATCTTCGTGGATTCCGCTTTTCCCAGCATTATCTCAACTGCTTGATCCATCTTCTTATTTTTGAAATCTGATACATCCGGAATTATTTTCTTGGCATCTTCATTCAGACTATGAACCTCTAAAACCCTCATATATCTATTTAACACAAGTTCTACGCTTGGATTGATATCAATGTCAACATAGGCATAGGGAGAATAGTAGCTTATTGCCCCATAACCTGAGGTTAAAACCAGCAAAAGCATAGCTGCTATAGCAATTATCTTTCTCATATAAACTAATGTATTCTTTCTGCTTTCATTAAATAGTATTTCTTCGCCAATATTGCTCTTACAATCATATTTAAGTTTATGGAATGTTCCTTTCTGGTCCATTACTACCATATCTTTTTCTTTTATCTCTACAACGACAGCCTTCATCAAATTCACCTCCAATCCACAAAGCTATTTATATACTGAAAATCTCCGGTTTTCACCAATACTACCGCTATTATATAATTTCGCCCGCGCTCTATCTTTTTCCGGGGTATTTTAAAATTTTTTTCAATTTCTGCAATAGGCAGATATCTCTTATTTTTAATAGTATTTAGCAGACCGGAATTGGTTGTAATGTAGTCAATGACCTGCATATAAATTTTACGTGTACCATTATGTTTAGGTGAACTTTTTGCAACATCAAAAAAAGTTAACCCCCATTTACCCAGCTCCTCCTTCAATTCAATAATTTCATCTTTTCTATATTCTGCAATCTGTTTATCTGAATATATTTTTATGGATTCATGCATTCCCAAGTCCATTTCATTATCATCTGATTCAGTATTACTGCAATTGTCCATCAAGGGTACTACTTTGCTGTGTTTATTTTCTCTTCTATAATAATCAATTAACCTTCTTTTGATGACATTCTTTGCAAATGCCAGGAAATTACCTTTTGAACGATCGTAAGACCTGATTGACTCTTCGAACGCAATCAGCCCAATACTAAGTTCATCATCTTCACCATATCTCACATATTTTCCCGCAGACCCTTCAACTACTGAAGCTATAAAAGGCTTATACTCTTGAATAAGCCTGTCTATTTCCATCTTGTTTTCTTTTATGCTTTCTACTCTTTCATTAATTGATGCTGCGTGTATTTCCATAAGACCCACCTTTCTATCCTATATAATTTCGGCAGCTATCTGATATAAACTTAACCGGTAACTTTAGGCTCCCCTTCTATCTTCCCCTCACTTCGAAGGGAAGGAAAAGAAAAGCTTCGAAGCAATACTTTTGCTCTCCCTTGATGTGAGGGAGAGATAGAGAGGGAGCTTAAAATGCAGTAAATAAGTATAACTGTCAACTGTAAACTGTAAACTGTAAACTAATACTCAATTCCCTTCCTGGCTCCGGCACCAGTATTATAAGGGTGCTTTATACTTATAATTTCAGAAACATAGTCGCACAAATCCTTAACTTCTTCAGGGAGATCTCTACCGGTCATTACTATTTCTAAATTCTGAGGCTTATTCTTAATGAATTCAGTTAACTTGCCGGCTTCCATAAGGTTATTTTCAATGACACCAAGAACTTCATCCAGTATAAGAATATCACACTCAAGTGCTGCTTTTACCGCCAATTCAAATTCATTTGAAACTTCTGTCTTGAGCATCTCTTTTTCTGCCTCATTCAATTGATGGTAAAATCCCTTCGGGCTTTCAAATCTATAAACTTTAAAGTCATTTCCCAACCTTTCTAATGCCTCTAATTCGCCTGTGACTTTTGTTTTAAGAAACTGTACCATGGTTACTTTAAGTCCATTACCAATTCCTCTGATACCCAAGCCAATGGCAGCGGTCGTCTTTCCCTTACCATCACCATAGTAAGCATGCACTAATCCCTTTTGCAGCATTTTTCACCTCAACTATATAATTTCCATAAAAGCTTCACCAATTATTTCTGAAATTGTAGGATGTGGGTATATAAGCTTTGAAATTTCTATATCTTTTATTCCTTGTTTAATTGCCAGTGTCGCTGCGTTTATCATTTCAGTTGCATACGGAGCAATTATATGAACCCCTAAGATACTACCGTCTTTATCATTAGATATAACCTTACAAAACCCTTCTATAATACCTTCAGCTAACGCTCTGCCATTAGACCGTAAAGGGTATTTCCCAACTTTTATCCTGCTGCCATATATATCCTTCGCCTCAATCTCTGTTAATCCAACCATTGCAATCTCCGGATACGTGTAAACACATTTCGGAATACTTTCATAAGTCATTTCGCTATTTATTCCAAGTGCATTTTCAGCAGCCACAGTACCTTCGGCATAAGCTGTATGGGCGAGCATCTCCTTACCATTTACATCACCAATTGCAAATATATTGTCAACATTAGTCCTCATATGAAAATCAGTAATAATGTAACTGTTTTTCATTTGTAAACCCAGGTCACTGGAGAATAAACCATCTGTATTGGGTTTTCTGCCTACAGAGACCATAACCTTGTCTGCTTTTCTTGCATCTGCTTGCCCCTGTTGTTCAAAGGTAACTACTCCATCTCTAATAGATTTAACACTGGCAGATGTAATAATCTCAATACCTGCTCTACCTAGCATCTTCCTCATTTGGACTGAAACTTCAAAATCAAATCCTGAGAGTATATTTTCCTTTAATTCAATGACTGTAACCCCGGTTCCAAAGTCATTCAACATAGCAGCAAATTCTATCCCTACCACTCCGCCGCCAATTATTACTACTGAAGCCGGTACTTCATCAAGTGATAACGCCTGGTCACTTAATATTACACAACTATCTTCCATACCCTCAACGGGAAGAACATCTGGGGAAGTTCCGGTTGCTATTATTATATTCTTAGCTTCAACAATAAAATTATCTATTGATATCCTGTTTATTCCTGATATACAGCCTGTTCCATTGATCACCTCGATACCATTTGTTTTCAACAGGCTGCTTAATCCGCTCCTCAAAGCGCTTACCACCTTATTTTTTCTCTGCATTACCTTATCGAAATCCAGTCTGGCATTTTCTATCTCAATTCCATACAAATATGCTTTCTTTACTTGCCTGTAAGTCAGACTGCTCTTTAATAGTGTTTTTGTTGGTATACATCCCCAATTTAAACAAACGCCGCCTAATTGGTCTTTTTCTATTAATACAGCTTTTGCACCTAGTTTAGCTGCTTTCAGAGCAGCATTATATCCGCCGGGACCGGCTCCTAATATTGCAATATCATACTTCATTCGAAATCTCCTTAACACTTTAGTAATACCAAATATTGCACATACATTATACCATAAATTAAATTCAAACTTTCGCATACTATGTTTAAAATGAATCATTTTATTATTACCATGTTAAATTTTAATTAATTAACCAAAATGTATTTTAAAAAATATCTTCTTGATATATATTTAAATTATACTTAAAAGAAAAAAATAAAAGGTTGTCTGAAGTACTAAGAGAATTAATGCTTCAGTAAAGTAATGGGGTTGATTTTTTATGTATCCATGCAAATATATGAAAAGTTCAAAAATTAAAAAACATATATCATCAATAATAAATAAACTTAAGTTTGATGATATTTCAATAAACATTTTTTCTCCGACCAAACTTTATATGAAAGGTTGGATAACTGTCGAGGAATACAAAAATATCTCTAAATATAATGTTGTTAAGCTAAGAATATACCATACATCGTATGCACCATTATTCATCAGGGTACTATTCAGGATGTTATCAAGAACAGTTTTCGGCTTCTTAAGAAGAGTTTTAATAGATTAGTTATAAAGAGGTGATTCTTTTGTATTTAATTAGTGCCTGTTTGTGTGGACTAAACTGTAAGTATAATGGAGCCAGCAACTTTAATCCAAAAGTTAAGGCTCTTTTTGATAAGGAAAACTGTATAGCCATCTGTCCTGAACATCTTGGAAATTTATCCATTCCCCGTGAGCCTCATGAAATAGTGGGAGGAGAAGGCAAAGATGTATTGAAAGGAACGGCTGTGGTATTATCAAAAAAAGGCTGTGATAATACTAAAAAATTTATTGATGGTGCCTATAGAACATTAGATATAGCAAAGCTCTTTAATGCACATACTGCCATATTAAAAGCCAGAAGCCCTTCATGTGGCTGGGGTCATATTTATGATGGCAGCTACCAGGGTAAACTTAAACCAGGTAATGGAGTAGCTGCTGAGCTGCTAAATCAAAACGGTATAAAAATCTTGAGCGAAGACGATATATAAAATATAAAAAGCTTGCCGGGCAAGCTTTTTATATATGTTTATTTAACATTTTTTCAAAATCCTCTTTAGACCTTGCACCTACAACTTTTTCAACAACTTCTCCATTCTTAAAAAGCATAATTGTAGGTATACTCATGACCCTGAACCTTGATGCCAGTTCACCCTGGTCATCTACATTCAGCTTGCCTACCTTAACTTTACCATTATACTGTCCGGCTAATTCATCAATTACCGGTCCTACCATTCTGCATGGTCCACACCACTCTGCCCAGAAATCAACAAGAACTGGCTGATCAGATTTAATTACCTCCGTTTCGAAGTTGTCTGCAGTTACTGTTAGAACATTTTGATTTGCCATAGAAATTCCTCCTTAGATATTATCAATGTTTTATTGTGTTCATTTTAACCTTCTTTATGAATTATTGATGTTACAATAAATCTATTTGATTTAAAATTATTAACGTTAGCTAGTAACTTATTTGAAAGAGTAAATGATAACAATCCTGAAATTATTGCGGAAAATATTACCCACATTATGATGTAGTCGGCCTGCTGGAATAGCCTGGCCAGCATGTATCCTATTAATCCGCCAATAATAGCATCTGCCAGCGGTATGCCAATTCGGATAAAAAAAGTTTCCAAGGGGCTGACAATATCATCAGTTATTTCAACTGTATCCCCAACTTGTGCGCCAACTTTATTTTTTGCTTCAATGACCATTTCATTTTCTCCTCTTCCCTGTCTGCACTTACCGCATTTATCACACTCTTCTTTTTTTTGAACGCTTATGACTGCACTCTTACCCTTAACTGCAGCAACCTTTCCCCATTCATTCATGAAAAACACCTCATTCAAAATACATTATATTTAAAAATCATAAGATTTCTCAATAATTTGCATCAAGTCATCAATAGCATTATCGTTATTCTCTCTGGCAGCAGTGTTTAGGCAATCCTTACAATATTTTTTAATTATTAGACTTCCAGCTTTATTCAGTGCAGCTTTCGCAGCTGTTACTTGAGTCAGTATGTCGATGCATCCCTTATCTTCCTCTACCATCCTGATGATGCCTCTAATCTGTCCCTCAATTCTTTTTAATCTATTTGTTATTTCATCCTTACTTGTCATGCACTTATTTGCATTTTTCATACCATTACCTCCAGAGCTTGTCCCTTCATACTTATAGTATATTCTATCATCTAAAATTGTGTATGTAAAATATAGCTGAATAAATTTTATATTTTTATTCCAATCTATCCGGATTGAAATATTTTGAATCAATTTTATGATACTTAACCACTTTTGATCCTCGTGCCTCTATTTTCCTTTCAAACATGACTAAAACCGGTCCGATGTTTACTTCATCAATAACATCCAGGCCAAAGACTTCGAAATGAACCCTTTTAACCCTTTCGCCCAGTGATACATCACTTAAATCAGGTAAGTACTTGCCTGCAAAGTGTATAGTTTATGTTCCAGATGTAACAGCTGAAAGCTATAATATCAGCTCTTACCTGCTCTATATTTGCCAGTATATTAAACAATTCTTCATTGATGGTGAATTCCTTAAATTGAACATTATATTCGGAATTAACAGTGTAATATAGATACCTCAATGCAAGGTTAGTATGAACAAATTTTGAATTTAACGTTGTAAGGAGTATTTTCATGGATCTTTCTCCCCGGTCTTTTTTAATATTTCTATTGAGCAGTATTATTTTAACATATATAGCAGAAAGAAAGAATGAGGCA
>DHFP01000091.1 GCA_002402315.1 Clostridiales bacterium UBA4821 | reverse complement strand
AATGGGGGGGTCTGAACAGTAACCATTCATGATTTTGCCGTGAAATTTTAGCGGAATGTATTGCATAATACTAGCAGGTGTGTTATATTAATTAAGTCACTATATATTAAACATGGATTGATTATTTTTTGAACAAAACTCTCCTTATTTTTTGGAGCTAGATGTCAAGAATTAAAGGTCCAAATAAAATAAGGAGGTATATAGATATGGCAGATAAGGTTTTAACTTGCAAAGATTGCAACGCTGAATTCGTTTTTAATGAGAGTGAGCAGGAATTCTACAAAGAAAAGGGATTTGACAATGAACCACAAAGGTGCCCTGACTGCAGAAGGGCAAGGAAGCAGCAGAGAAACTTCAGTAATAATAGAAAACCAAACTATGGCAGCAAGTGGTAGTTAAAAGGAGAGTAAAACTCTCCTTTATTAATATAAGGAAGTTCGAAGTTTTTTGTTTAAAGAAGATGGGTACCTCTTCGCAGTGAAAGAAAAAGACAACAATCCTATGCTGTATTTCACAGAAAGTTATCTTGAACATTTCTGTTCTATAATCTTTTGAGGTCTTACAATTTTACCTAATATTAATCTTACTCTGGATTTCCTGGGATGAAAATAATATTCACATATTTTGTTAATTTTTACTTGCATAAAGCATGTTTTGAGTATATAATATAAACTTATCATATAAAAAAGAAAAGGAAGTAGTTATGCAAAAGTTAAGATTTGAAGAACTCAACTTATCAAAAGAGTTACAGAAAGCCGTTGAAGATATGGGGTTTGAAGAAGCATCTCCCATTCAATCACAGGCAATTCCCTATATATTTGAAAAGAAAGACGTAATTGGTCAGGCTCAGACTGGCACAGGGAAAACAGCTGCGTTTGGAATACCAGTTTTAGAGATGGTAGACCCGTTTGATAAAAAACTACAGGCGGTAATTTTGTGCCCAACAAGGGAATTGGCGATACAGGTATCGGAAGAATTGAGGAAGCTTTCTAAATACAAGCATGGTATTAAAATGCTGCCTATATATGGGGGACAGCCCATAGACCGCCAGATTAGAGGCTTAAAAGGAGGAGTGCAGATTATTATCGGTACTCCAGGCCGGGTAATGGACCATATGAATCGACGTACCCTCAAAATGGAAACGGTAAAAATGGTTGTTTTGGATGAGGCGGATGAAATGCTTGATATGGGATTCAGAGAGGATATTGAGACTATTCTGGCAGAAGTTCCGGACCAAAGACAGACCATCCTGTTTTCAGCCACAATGCCAAAGCCGATAATAGATTTAACGCAGAAATTTCAGAAGAACCCTATATTTGTGAAAGTAGTTCATAAACAGCTGACTGTTCCGCAAATTGAGCAAATTTATTTTGAAATAAGGGAGAAGGATAAACTGGATGTGCTAACCCGATTGGTTGATATGCATAATCCAAAGTTGTCAATAGTATTTTGCAATACAAAGAAACGGGTAGATGAAGTGGTTGCAACTCTTCAAACCAGGGGATATTCAGCAGAAGGTCTTCATGGAGACATGAAGCAAACACAAAGAGACCGGGTCATGTCTAAATTTAGAAACGGTACAGTTGAAATATTAGTTGCGACAGATGTCGCAGCCCGGGGAATTGATGTAGATAATATTGAAGCAGTGTTTAATTACGATTTGCCCCAGGATGAAGAGTACTATGTACACAGGATCGGTAGAACCGGCCGCGCGGGAAGAACCGGCCGTGCATTTACATTTGTAGTAGGTAAGGATATTTACAAATTAAGAGATATACAACAGTATGCAAATATAAAGGTTGTTCTACAAAAGGTTCCATCATCAATCGATGTAGAAGAAATTAAAGCAAGCTCATTCCTGGAAAAGATAAAAGGTGTTATTGAGGAAGGCCGCCTGGGAAAGTATGTTAACTATGTTGAAAGGTTGATGGAAGAAGATTTTACTTCCTTGGATATTGCAGCGGCTTTGATAAAGATGTCAATAAAGCCGGATGTGAAGGAAGACCAAATCCAGGCAGTAGATTTCGATAACACCGGAGCAGAGATGGGAATGGTCAGATTGTTTATCAATGTAGGACGGAATCAAAAAATAAGTGCAAAGGATATTGTAGGTAGTATTGCAGAATACACAGGTATGTCGGGAAGTTTAATTGGTGCAATTAGAATTTTTGATAAGTATACTTTTGTGGAGGTTCCAAGGGAGCATGCAAAAGATGTATTAATGATTATGAGAAACAACAAGATTAAAGGCAATAAAATTAACATAGAGCCTGCAAATAAGAGATAAGCCACGCCAACAGCCTCAAGGTCGTACACATCTTGGGGTTGTTTTATTTTCGTATTTCATATTTTTATGGTATAATTATAGTATACCAGTCTAACAGGTATAATCGTATTCTAGTTTACTACTGTCCGAAAACTCTTAAAACTCCAAGAATATAAATAAATAGAACAATTTAAATTGGGGGCTTACGAAGCAATGAATATATTATCGGGAGAATTAATTACCAACAAGTATAAGGCGCTCGAAAAGATTGGCGAAGGCGGCATGGCTGTAGTATTTAAGGCTGAGAATATTGATAATGGTGAGAATGCAGCCATTAAGTTTATGAAGGAGAATGTAACTTCATCATATGTAGAAGATTTGATAAGGTTTAGGCGGGAAATCGAAGTAGTAAGCAGGCTTAACCATATAAATATTGTAAAAGTATATGGAATGGGAGAGTACAAAAATATTCCCTATGTTGTTATGGAATTATTGGAAGGTGAAAGTTTAGCAGATTTACTTCAAAGTGGCAAGATTTTTAACATGGAAGAAGCCGTTGAAATTATCAGGCAGTTAGCAGTAGCGCTGATTTATGTTCACAGTCAAGGGGTAATACATAGAGATCTGAAGCCCGGTAATATAATGCTTGAAAGATTTGGAGACCAGATTAAGGTCAAATTGCTTGATTTTGGACTTGCTCTGGTTATGAAGCTGGGTGAAATTGAAGGCGAGGATGAGGTTGTAGGTACATTTGGATATATGTCTCCTGAAGCAACAGGAATACTAAATAAAAAGCTGGACGAGAGAAGCGATTTATACTCCTTGGGAGTAATATTTTATCATTTGCTGACGGGAAGTCTGCCTTTCAGAACTAAGGAACTGTCCAAGCTATTGCACCAGCAAGTTGCGTTTATTCCTCCAAAGCCAAGCAGTGCAAACAGAGATATACCACTTGCTTTAGATGACATAATTATGAAATTGATAAGCAAGGATCCTGATCAGAGATACCAGAGCGCCAAAGGCTTACTGTATGACTTGGAAAGGTTTCAAAATGGCTGGAATGAACTTATTATAGGTGAAAAGGATCAAAAAATCAAGCTGACATACCAGACCAGACTAACCGGAAGAGAAGTTGAATTAGGCAAACTAAAAAGACTATATAATAAAACATTGGAGGGAAGAGGCAGCATATGCCTTATTGGTGCAGAAGCCGGTGCCCGGTAAAAGCAGACTGGTGGAAGAACTAAGGGGTTATGTTTACGAGCAGGGAGGCCTATTCCTGGAGGCTAACAAAAGGTTCTTGCTGGTTCTTTCGGATGTCACTTGGCGAGAGAAGAGAAAGCGTGTGTACTTGTTTTAGATGACCTGCATTGGGCGGATGAGGGAAGCATAGGTTAAGTGTTGAACGGAGAATGTCTACAGTATTGGCTACAAGCAGGTATTTAAGCTCAATCCTCGGCTTGGACGAACTGCTTGAAAAGATTATGGATAAAGCGATTGAACTAACCGGGGCTGAGAGGGGAATGCTGCTGCTTTACCCGGAAGAAGGGGAAAGAAACCTGAAGGTCAGGGTAGCAAGAAACCTATTGATTGAGGAAATTGGAAGCAAGGCATTTGAAACCAGCAGCAGCATAATTTCAAGAGTTCAAAATGATAAGAACCCGCTAATAATATCGAATGCGGGATCGCATGAGGAACTGAAATCCCAGGCAAGAGTGGTAATGTATGGATTGCGGTCGGTTATCTGTGCACCAATTATGGTCCATGGCAATATTTTAGGTGTAATATATCTTGATAACAGGCTTGCAAGCGGATTGTTCAATATTGAGGATTTGAATATTCTGGATTTGATAGCTGGTCAGGCTGGAGTATCAATAGAGAATGCAAGACTTTATAATAAAGCAATCAGAGATGGGTTAACAGGACTTCTTAATCGTTCCTTCCTGGATGACTACTTAAACAAGAATATTTTTGAAGCAAGGAGATATCAAAGAAAACTTAGAATTATTATGGTTGATATCGATTTTTTCAAGAAAATTAACGATAATTACGGGCATCAAGTTGGAGATATTGTGTTGAAAAGTCTTGCGGAAATATTGTTGGAATCAGTTAGAAGAAGTGATGTTGTAGCAAGATATGGAGGAGAAGAGTTC
>DHFP01000046.1 GCA_002402315.1 Clostridiales bacterium UBA4821 | reverse complement strand
AAATGAAATACTAATGAGTATTAGAGCCGGAAAGAAGATTCAAAATGAAGTATCCTTACAGGATCCTATTGGCATCGATAAAGAAGGCAATGAAATAACCTTAATAGATGTATGCTGCAGTGAGGATACAAACATAACTGAAGAGGTTGAATTAAAGATGCAGATTAGGAAACTATATGAAAAAATGAAAGAAGTGCTTAAAAAACGGGAAAAGTTAGTTTTAGAACTCAGATATGGATTAATCAATGGTATTAGCAAGACTCAAAAGGAGATTGCATCCATGCTTGGGATATCACGTTCATACGTATCTCGAATAGAAAAGAAAGCCATTAAAAAATTAAATGAAGAACTTAAAGTTGAAACATAGCTTCAAAAGGATATTGCTTAAAACTCTTGGTTTTATACCATGAGTTTTTTATTTATTATAAATTTAAGCTTTGTTATAGATAATATTAATAATATTTAATTGTTTGTCCAATATCATGTTGAAAATATGTAAAATTTGGGCTAAAATAATATAGACAGAATTTACTTAAAGTTACATTGCACGGGAGGTAAAAGATGAACTTTAACCGCAAAGAGGATAGATTAAGTATACAGCTTATCTCAAGCATTAGGGAGGTTAATGAAAATAGAAGAAGTTTTTGTATTGTAAGAAATATAAGCAGAAGGGGAGTATATATAACTGCTAAGATAACACTTTTGCTAGGACAAGCGGTGGAATGTATTATTTCGTTTGGCGAAGAAAGAATTATTCTTACAGGGGTAGTTAGAAGAGTGCAAGAAGAGCAAATAGGAGGATGGGGATACGGCATAGAGATTACCGACATTACTGAAGATTATGAAAGAGTGTTGGAGGATTTTATTGAAGCAGGGTATCTGCCGGGAATGGAAGGGAAGGAAATTTGACATCAGGCTGCTTGAAAAAAATTTTATAGGAGTTGCATGTAAATGATTGTATTACAAGAAAATAGGGAAAGTCCAAGACTCAATATTTTTGTTGGGTCAAGTATAAGGTGTAAGGATGAGGACAGGAAGATTTTCTCAATAGTAAGAAATATTAGTTCAACGGGCGTATACGTAACAACAAAAGAACAGTTTACAGAGGGCAGTATTACAGATTGTTTGGTTTCCCTTGGCGATAGAGTAATATCATTTGAGGGGGAAATTGTGAGGACTGAAAATGTTGAACCTTATTATGGGTACGGAATAGAGATTACTGAGATAGCTGATAGAGACAGAGATAAGTTAGATGGCTTTATTTATAAAACCTTTTCTGAAATAATTAATCAATCATCAAGTGATCTTGAAGACGAGCAGGCAAGTAAACAGAATATATTATACTATGATGATATGAACGGTGCTAATAGATACCTGGGTGATTATAGGCATGAAGATGTCAGTTATATTGAGACTGATGGAGTGCAAAGCAGACTCCTCCAGGCCGACTTCCCATTTTTAGCATCCATAGACGATTTCGATTTTAGTTTTCAGCCGGCAGAAGTTAAAGAACTAATCGATAGTATACAATCGTTGGATTGGATAGATCATGCAAAGAACATTATGCTTTTTGGGCCAACAGGTTCAGGGAAAACACATCTAGCTATAGGGGTGGGAAGAAAAGCAATAGAACAAGGTTATAAAGTTAGTTTCATTACCATGGATGCCCTTTTAAATCTTATAAAAACTGAAAGAATTCTGCCTAAGAGTAAATTCAAGCTGAATAAAATAACAGAGTGTAGAGTAGTAATAGTTGATGAGGCAGGTATAATACCGCTATCCAAACAAGATGCCAACCTGTTTTACCAGTTTGCGGGCAGGTTATACGGAAAAACCTCTATAGTGATGACGTCAGATATGACTTTTGAGCAGTGGGAGCAATCGATTGGAGATTCAGATACAGTGAACCTGTTATTAAATAGATTAGCTTACAACGTAAATTTAAGAGGTTTACTGAATTAAGTGTTAAGCAAGCCGCCGGATAATGAACTGGTGGCTTTAAATTTTTTCAATGTAAAAAAAATGCTTCAATTTTTTCTGATTATCTAGTATACTATTAATTACCTGCTTCCAATCACACTAAATATTTACATTAATTCTAATCTTAACACTGTTCGTAACACTGTTCGTAACACTTATTCGGATCCACAAATTTAATAATCCGGGTGGAAAAAATATAGGTAACTACTAAGTCTAAAAAATGCACAAGCTACTTTCTAGACCCTCCTATCCTCCCTGAAAGGGAGCGAAAAGAATGTCATTTAATTAACAAATTGTATATGAGTTGTATAAATAGGTTATGATTTGAGCATAAAGCAATAATTTACGAAATGAAAAAACAAAGGGGGAAACTGAAGAACATTATGAAAACAACTGCTGAAGTTAATGACGAACGAAGAATAGTTAATGCAGAACACCACGATCCGTTTTCTATTCTTGGTATGCACGAAATAGAATTAAGAAGTGATTTAAAGATAAAAAAAGAATTAAAAAGTAATGATAGAACAGCCACCGTAAAAAAAGGTATAGTAGTAAGGGCATTTCTTCCGGATGCCCAAGAAGTTTACGTAGTTGATGCAAATAATCAGGAGAAGAAATATAAGATGGACAGGGTAACTGAAGAAGGCTTTTTTGAAGTTACCATGTTAAATAAGAAAAACTTCTTTAAATACTTTTTACATATTGTCTATGGTTCTGGGAATATTCATGAAACACATGACCCGTATAGCTTTTTACCAATTCTTACTGAATATGACTTATATTTGTTTAATCAAGGAACAAACTATAGGGTATATGAAAAAATGGGAGCGCATGTATATGAGGCTGATGGTATTAAGGGAGTACATTTTTCAGTTTGGGCGCCAACCGCTAAACGTGTAAGTGTAGTAGGTTATTTCAATCAGTGGGACGGAAGAAGGCATCAGATGCGTATGCTTGGAAGCTCTGGAGTATGGGAAATATTTATACCGGGATTGGATGAAGGAGAAGTTTATAAGTTTGAGATAAAGACATATAAGGGTGAAGTAATGTTAAAAGCAGACCCTTATGCCTTCTATGCAGAGTTGAAACCGGCTACTGCTTCAATTGTTTGCGACATTAATAATTACAAGTGGAACGACCAGACTTGGATTGAGGAGAGACAAAACACTAATTTATTTGAGAGACCAATGGCGATTTATGAGGTTCATTTAGGGTCCTGGATGAGGGGAGAAGAAAACCGGTACCTTACATATAAGGAGAACGTTGACAAACTTATACCATATGTAAAGGAAATGGGTTATACCCATATTGAGTTCTTGCCGGTTGCAGAGCATCCTTTTGATGGTTCATGGGGGTATCAGGTAACAGGTTATTATGCTGCAACCAGCAGATATGGAACTCCTGAAGACTTCATGTATTTTGTTGACCAGTGTCATCAGAATGGAATAGGAATAATTATTGACTGGGTACCGGCACATTTTCCTAAAGACGCACATGGATTGGCAAGGTTTGATGGAACTGCACTGTATGAACACGAACATCCGGCACAGGGAGAACACCCTGACTGGGGAACATTAATATTTAATTTTGGCAGGAATGAGGTTAAGAATTTCCTGATAGCTAATGCACTATTCTGGTTTGATAAATACCACATTGATGGATTAAGAGTAGATGCAGTTGCATCAATGATTTATCTTGATTATGGGAAAAAAGACGGAGAATGGATACCGAACAAGTGGGGCGGAAAAGAAAATGTCGATGCTATAGAATTTATGAGACATCTGAACTGCACGGTATACCAGTATTTTCCGGGGATTATGATGATTGCAGAAGAATCTACTTCGTGGGCAATGGTATGTAAACCGCCTCATGTTGGAGGTTTGGGTTACGGCTTAAAGTGGAATATGGGCTGGATGAATGACTTCTTAACATATATGAGTAAAGACCCTATTTATAGAAAATATCACCACAACAACGTAACATTCTCGTTATTCTATGCGTTTTCTGAGAACTTTATACTTGTCCTCTCACATGACGAAGTGGTTCATGGGAAATGTTCAATGCTGAATAAGATGCCCGGAGATTATTGGCAGAAGTTTGCAAACCTAAGATCGGCATATGGGTTTATGTACGGTCATCCAGGGAAAAAACTATTGTTTATGGGTGATGAGTTTGGTCAGTTTATCGAATGGGATTATCAAAAGGGACTCGATTGGCACCTGCTTGATTATGAAATGCATAAGAAGATGCAGGATTATATCAGGGATTTAAATAAGTTATACAAGAGTGAAAAATGCTTGTGGGAAATCGATTTCAGCTATGAAGGGTTTGAATGGATTGATTGCAATGATGCTGACCACGGAGTAGTTTCCTTTATACGTAAAGCTAAAGACTGGAAGGATATGTTGATATTTGTATGCAATTTTACTCCTGTAGTGTATGAGGGTTACAGAATAGGAGTTCCTCTGGCAGGTTTCTATAAGGAAGTGATGAATAGTGATGCTGAAATCTATGGTGGTTCAAATAAGGGGAATGGTGGAGGAGTAATGGCGCGAGAATTTTCATGGCAGGGTAGGCCATATTCGGTAGAGTTAAAGATACCTCCGTTAGGAGTAATAGTTCTAAAACCGACAATAAAGTAGGTAAATAAGTCGAAACAGGTTAATTTATCTTGGACTGATATCTTTGACAATTACCTAATTTTGTAGTATACTACTTTAGTAACTGATAATAATAAAAAAAAACAAGGTAAAAAATACAAATATTTATTTTTGGTGTTCTGTACTTGGTAAGAGATATGAGTTGTTTCTAAATGACTTTATTATTTTAGTTGTTTGACTAATTTAATGCAGTATGCTATGTTGCTAAAAATGAAACTATAGAAACAATGCAAGATAGCGAATAAGTGCTAGGTACTGAGGATACACCTTCAAATATTTGTACTTAGCATTTTTTATTATTATCAGTTACTAAAGTAGTATACAAGCAGTTAAGCTGTCTTGGAAGGGAGGCATAAAATGTTTAATGTAGGAGATAAAATAGTCTATCCAATGCACGGGGCAGGTATTATTGAGTCTATAGAAGAGAGGGAGATACTTGGTACAAAGCAAAAATATTATGTAATGAAAATGCCGGTTGGTGATATAAAGGTAATGATCCCGACAAATAATGCCCAGGATATTGGTATAAGAGAGGTTATTGACAAGGATGAAACTGAACAGGTTCTTGGTACGCTGGAAGGCAACTACACTTATATGAATGCTAACTGGAATAAAAGATACAGAGAGAATATGGATAAAATTAAAAGTGGAAATATATTCGAAGTTGCTGATGTAGTTAGAAATCTTGCGTATAGGGATAAGGAGAAAGGTCTTTCCACCGGAGAGCGAAAAATGTTGAATAATGCAAGACAGATACTGGTTAGTGAATTGGTTCTGGCAAAT
Organism: Clostridiales bacterium UBA4821; assembly: GCA_002402315.1. Lineage (GTDB taxonomy): Bacteria > Bacillota > Clostridia > Acetivibrionales > UBA4821 > UBA4821. The sequence goes on along the minus strand of DHFP01000046.1, from coordinate 30,657 downwards.
GAATTGGAGCAGAGTGAAGTTGAAAAAATGATTAATGCAAAGTTGAACAATATTACGGAGTATCTTGCATAAATTTGCTAAGGAATGATGAAATAATAAAACCCGATTTTAAAGTGAGATATTTTTCGTCAAGACAAGGCGGAGGAAGGCGTAATAATTGTTTTATTGCAACTGACGACAACGCAGTATTGACGGAAAATAGCCAGTTTTAAAATGGGAATTTATTATTTCATCATTCCTAAATACCTTTTGCTATTTTAATATAGTAAGAGGTATTATCTTTAGGAGGTGATAAAAATAATTCTAAAGAGGATTTTGAAAGTATTTTTGACATTGCTGGGAGGTTTTCTGGGGTATGCCCTTATCCGGTGGACTGTGGATTTAAGCGACTACCGTTTTCATTTTAATCCCTTTAAAAAAGAATTTATATCTTTTAATGGTGCGCTAACCGGAATGGGATTAGCATACTTTACAACCAACAAATTAATTAGTAAGTGCATCATGTGGATCAGCAAATTCCAGGAAGCGTTAAATAAAATCTCTTCCAAGGAATTAATAATGGGTAGTATAGGAATTATTATAGGTCTTATTATTGCAAATTTAATTAATATTACACTGATAAAAGTACCCAACTATATTGGAATATTATTAGCTTTAATGTCAAATTTTTTGTTTGCCTACTTAGGAGGAGTTTTATTTACTAAGAAAAAAGATATTCTGGATAATATTAACAATATTAACATAGTAAAAGATGAAAAAAATAAGCTGCAGCTAAAAGTAATTGATACCAGTGTCATAATTGATGGTAGAATAGCTGATATATGTAAGGCAGGGTTCTTAGAGGGCACTTTGATTATTCCTGAGTTTGTCTTAAAGGAGCTAAGGCATATAGCTGATTCACATGAACCTGAGAAAAGAACCAGAGGCAGAAGAGGTCTTGATGTACTAAATGTAATACAGAAAGAATTAAACATCAAAGTCGAGACTTATGAAGGAGATATAAAAGCTGAAAGAGATGAAGAAGTAGATGTTAGACTTTTAAAACTGGCAATGGAACTAGGAGCAAAGGTTATTACTACTGACTATAATCTCAATCGTGTTGCAGAGTTCCAGGGTATTACCGTCCTTAATATTAATGAACTGGCCAAAGCAATAAAGCCAATAGCTTTACCGGGAGAAGAGATGATAATAAAGGTTATTAAAGATGGAAAAGAAATAGGACAGGGTATTGGTTACCTGGATGATGGCACTATGGTGGTTGTAGATGAGGGTAGAAAACATATGGGAGAGACTATAGGTGTTCAGGTAACTCATGTGCTGCAGACAGGTACGGGTAGAATGATATTTGCTAAGCCTAAATACCAGATTGAAAACGTGGTGTAAATGCAGTCCTGAGTAAAAGATAAAAACTCAGGATTTTTTTATAAATGAAACATTGTCATGCTCAGTAGTATTACATATAATTGTATAAGGTAAAGAATTCTGGGGTAAAGTGAGGTTGGATTAGTAGTGTTGGAACAATTGCTTGAGAAGTTAGTTCCGATCCAAGTTGGAAAGCATGTATTTTGCAGTGCTATAGTACTGGCAGCGGGTAAAGGTAAAAGGATGGAGTCCAACGTAAACAAGGTCTACATGAATTTATTGGGCAAAAAAACTATAGTAAGAACACTCGAACCTTTCCAAGAAAGTCCCTTGATAGATGAAATAATCCTGGTTGTTAATGAGAATGACATTACATATTGTGGCTTTGAGGTTATTGATAGGTCAATATTCACCAAGGTGACTAAAATTGTAGCTGGTGGTGCAGAAAGGCAGGAATCGGTTTATAATGGCTTGAAAGAAGCTTCAGAGAAGGCCAGGTTGGTGCTTATTCATGATGGTGCCAGGCCTCTAGTAACCGAAGAAATAATCGAAAGGAGTATTCTAGGGGCATTAGAATATGGAGCTGTATCTACAGGCATGCCTGTAAAGGATACAATAAAGATAATAAATCAAGAAGGGTTTGTTTGTAGTACTCCGGAAAGGAATACTCTATGGGCTGTACAGACTCCTCAAGTGTTTAAACGTGAAATAATATTGGAAGCCCATAAACGGGCAAAAGAGTTTGAAGTTCAAGCAACAGATGATGCAATGCTGGTTGAGAAGATGGGGTATAGATTGAAGTTAATCGAAGGAAGCTATGAAAATATAAAGATTACAACTCCTGAGGATGTGGTAATAGCACGGGCCATAATTAGAGATAGAGAAATGTGATGATGGAGGTAAATAGATGCGTGTAGGATTCGGATACGATGTACATAGATTGGTAGAAGGTCGGAAGCTTATATTAGGAGGGATTGATATACCATTTGACAAAGGTCTGTTGGGGCATTCAGATGCAGATGTGCTGATTCATGCAATAATGGATTCTTTATTGGGAGCTGGTGCTTTGGGAGATATAGGAAAACACTTTCCGGACAGTGATGAGGCTTACAAAGGGATATCAAGCATTAGATTATTAGAGTCTGTAAAAGTAAAGTTAAAAGATAAAGGTTATAAAGTCGGAAATATTGACGCTACTATAGTGGCAGAGAGACCAAAGCTGGCTGGATATATACCTTCGATGATATCGAGTATAACTGAGGTTCTGCAGTTAGATTCATCCCGGGTTAGTGTAAAAGCTACAACTACTGAGGGACTGGGATTTGCGGGGAGCGGTGAAGGAATAGCAGTATATGCTGTTGCAGCAGTATACTCTGAGGATTAGTCTGTAATAATTTGCTTGTTTCATTATCATTACGAAGGGAAGAATTTACTTGAAAAGGGATAAAGATGTTAAAGTATCCGAAAAAGAAATAGAGATACAAAAGACATATATGGAGCAAATCAGAGGTTTAAATGCACTTCAAAATAAAAAATTTGTAGTGAATACATTTGGCTGCCAAATGAGTGAGAGTGATAGTGAAAAGATAGCGGGAATGCTGGTGGAAATGGGATACTCGCAAACGGAAGAGGTTGACCAGGCAGATGTAATTGTCTTTAACACCTGTTGTGTGAGAGAACATGCAGAAGAAAAGATACTAAGCAGGTTAGGGCAATTAAAAGCTTACAAACAAAACAATAGGGATTTAATTATAGCTTTTGGAGGCTGTATGGCGCAGCAGCTGCATGTTGTTGAGAAGATAAAGAAGAGCTACAGGCATGTAGATATAATATTCGGTACTCATAATATTCACAGGTTTCCTGAACTTATTTACTGTGCATTGAGCAGTAACAAGATGATTACAGAGGTCCTGGATATTGACGGGGTGGTTCCGGAGGGATTGCCTGTTTCCAGAAAAGACGGTTTAAAGGCATGGGTAAATATAATGTATGGCTGCAACAACTTCTGTACATACTGCATTGTGCCCTATGTACGTGGAAGGGAAAGAAGCAGGGAGCCGCAGGATATAGTACGAGAGATACAGTTACTGGCTTCGCAGGGTTGTTATAAAGAGATTACCTTACTGGGGCAAAATGTAAATTCGTATGGATTGGATAGAAAGGATGGCAGGGCATTTCCTGAACTGCTTAGAGAGGTAAATAAGATTGACGGTTTAGAAAGAATCAGATTTATGACATCTCACCCGAAAGACTTCTCTGATGACCTGATAAAAGCAATATCTGAGTGTGAAAAGGTCGGTGAGCATGTTCATCTACCTTTCCAGTCAGGCAGCACAAGAATTCTTAAAGAGATGAACCGGAAGTATACTAAAGAGCAATATCTGGAGCTTGCTGAAAAGATAAGAAATGCAGTGCCGGGAGTTTCTTTTACATCCGATATTATCGTTGGTTTTCCGGGAGAGACAGAAGAGGACTTTGAAGATACTCTTGATGTAGTGAGAAAGGTGAGGTTTGATCTAGTATATACCTTCATATATTCAAAGAGAACCGGTACACCCGCAGCTGAGATGCAGGAACAGATTGATGACAAGACCAAAAAAGATAGATTTGACAGGCTGCTGGAAACGGTTTATTCAATAGTGCAGGAAAATAATGAAGCCATGATAGGGAAAGTTGAAGAGGTGCTTGTTGAAAGTGTAAGCAAAAATAATGATGAAATGATGACAGGAAGGACAAGGACCAATAAAATAGTCAATTTTGCTGGAGACAAGTCTTTAATAGGAAAGCTGGTTGATGTCAGGATACAATCTCAGCATATGTGGTACCTGGCTGGGGAGATTGTTGCTAATTAAATACAATAAATACCGCGGGCTAAAGCCCACCCATTACCTACAACGTTGGAAGTAAATTGGTAAATGTTAAACTTCTGAGCAAGGAAGACTTATTTATCTCCCCTTCTATCTTCCCCTCACTTCAAAGGGAAGGAAAAGAAAGGCTTCGAAGGAAAACTTTTGCTCTCCCTTGAAGTGAGGGAGAGATAGAGAGGGAGCTACAAATGCAAAAAATAAGCACTATTAAGTTATATTATTATTTTTTCCGAATGGTATGGATAATAGCCGTGAGGCTTTAGCCCACGGTGAGCAGTATTAGAATGATCACGAACCTGTATAAAGAAAGGTGATATATCAATGCCTGAACTTACACCTATGATGCAGCAGTATATGGATATTAAGAAGCAATACAAGGATTGCATCCTTTTTTTTAGATTAGGCGACTTTTATGAGATGTTTTTTAAAGATGCCGAGATTGCCTCGAAGGAACTTGAGATTACGCTGACAGGAAGAGACTGCGGACAGGAAGAGAGGGCTCCAATGTGCGGGGTTCCTTATCATGCTGCTGAAGTCTATATATCAAGACTCATTTCCAAGGGTTACAAAGCAGCAATATGTGAACAGGTGGAAGACCCGAGCCAGGCCAAGGGGGTTGTAAGGCGTGAGGTTATAAGGGTTGTAACACCGGGAACGGTGATAGAAGCAAATATGCTTGATGAAAGAAAAAACAATTATATTTGTTCTATCTATAAAGGTGGATTTCACTTTGGTTTAGCAGCTGCAGATATATCTACCGGGGATTTTTTTGCTGCACAGCTAATGGAGGGTAATACATTCAACCAATTGATAGATGAATTGGCTAAGTACCAGCCAACAGAAATTATAGTGAATTCTGAGATGGACATGCACCAAAGCGCCAAGGCTATAATAAAGGCAAGATTTGATACGGTAATTTGGGCACATGATGAAAAGGCATTCGATTTACAAACATCTTTAGATAAAATCCGGACAAGGTTTGAACAGGACAGCACAAGCAATGAAGAGATGTATAAATTGGTATATGCAACCAGTGCAATAGGAGGACTAATAGACTACCTTGAGCAGACTCAAAAGGTAAGCCTTACCCATATTAATCAGGTTAATTTTTATTCAATAGACCAATTTATGATATTAGATATCTTTACAAGAAGAAACTTAGAGATTTCTGAGACACTTAGGGAACGATCTAAAAGGGGTACCATGCTTTGGATTTTGGACAAGACCAACACCCCTATGGGTGCAAGGCTGTTAAGGAAGTGGGTTGACCAACCGCTTTTAAATGTGGATTCAATAAATTTGAGGCTGGAGGCGGTTAAGAATCTTAAGGAGGACTTAATCCTAAGAACCGAGTTGATAGAAAGTTTAAAAAGAGTATACGATATTGAGCGCTTGATTGGCAGGGTGGTATATGGAACTGCTAACTGCAGAGACTTAATAGCTTTAAAAATGTCAATCGGCAGACTGCCGGAGATAAAAAGCTGTTTATCCCGGTGCCGATCAGAGCACCTGGCTTCTATGGCAGAAAACCTTGATGTGTTGGAAGACGTTTGGAGAAGAATTGAAGAAGCAATTGTAGAAGAACCACCTGTATCGGTAAGAGAAGGCGGGATAATAAAAACAGGCTTTAACCGGGAGGCTGACAAGCTAAGAGGTGCAACCGTTCAAGGTAAGACGTGGATAGCTTCTCTTGAAAACCAGGAAAGGGAGCAGACGGGTATTAAGAATCTGAAGGTAGGCTTTAATAAGGTTTTCGGCTATTATATTGAGGTTACTAAATCCTACTTCAATCTTGTACCTGACAGGTATATAAGAAAGCAAACCCTGGCTAACTGCGAGAGGTATATAACACCTGAACTAAAAGAGATAGAAGAAACTATCTTAGGTGCGGAAGAAAAGGTTGTTGAACTGGAATATCAGTTGTTTGTTGAATTAAGGAACTATATTGCCGTCCAGGTAAGCAGAATTCAGACATCGGCCAGGATTATTGCGGCTGTCGATGTAGTATCCTCATTGGCTGCAGTGGCTGAACAGAACGGGTATACCATGCCGGTGGTGGATAATTCAGATATATTAGAAATAAAAGAAGGACGGCATCCTGTTATAGAGCTGCTGGTGAATGATAGTTTTGTACCCAATGACACCTATCTAAACACTGACGAAGACAGAGTTGCTGTAATTACAGGGCCAAACATGGCAGGGAAATCAACTTTTATGAGACAGGTTGCGCTTATTGTCCTTATGGCCCAGATAGGAAGCTTTGTACCGGCATCTCAGGCCAGAATAGGGGTAGTAGACCGGATATTTACCAGAGTTGGGGCATCGGATGACCTTGGTATGGGACAGAGTACGTTTATGGTTGAGATGAATGAGGTGGCTAATATATTAAAAAGTGCAACAACAAAAAGCCTTTTGATACTTGATGAAGTAGGCAGGGGGACGAGCACTTATGATGGCTTGAGCATAGCTTGGGCTGTTACTGAGTATGTTGCCGATAAAGAGAAGATTGGTGCAAAGACACTATTTGCTACCCACTACCATGAGCTTACAGAGCTGGAGGGTAAGGTGGAAGGAGTAAACAATTATTGTATTTCGGTCAAAGAAAAGGACGATAATATAATATTCCTCAGGAAGATTATCCGGGGCGGAGCAGATGACAGCTACGGTATTCAGGTTGCCAAGCTTGCTGGGGTTCCTTACGGAGTCATTAATAGGGCAAAAGAGATATTACAGGAGCTTGAGGATGCTGATATTAGCAAAAAGCAGAGAAAGGAAGCTAAGAAGGCAGAGAAGGTTGTACAGGGGCAGCTTGACCTTTTTGGTTACAAGGCTGGCGAAATTGCAGAAGAAATCCGAAGGCTTGATATAATGTCAATGACACCTATTGATGCGCTGAATTATTTATACAAGCTGAAGAGCAAGGTGGATAAGGCATAACAAGGAGGTATAAATGGGCAGAATCATAGTATTAGACGAACATACAGCAAACAAAATAGCGGCTGGCGAAGTAGTCGAGAGACCTGCTTCCATAGTAAAAGAGCTTTGCGAAAATTCAATAGATGCAGGGGCTACCTCCATCACGGTTGAAATAAAAAATGGAGGCATATCCTATATCAAGATTGTTGATAACGGCTCGGGCATCGGCAAGGATGATGTGGAAATCGCTTTTGAGAAGCATTCGACAAGTAAGATTAGGAGTGCTGATGACCTTCATTCTATTGCTACCATGGGCTTTAGGGGTGAGGCTCTTGCAAGTATTGCAGCCGTATCAAAGGTAGAACTTGTTACCAGAACTGCTGGAGACCTTGAGGGCAGTAAAATTATTATAGAAGGCGGCAATGCTGGGAAGAGAGAAGACGCTGGCTGTCCGATAGGGACAAGCATAACCGCTAGAGATCTGTTTTTCAATACTCCGGCTAGATACAAGTTCCTGAAAAAAGACTATACGGAAGCAGGGTATATTGAGGATGTTGTTACTAGACTTGCGTTGGGTTATCCCAACATATCTTTCAAGTTTATCAACTCAAAGTCACTTGCGCTTCAGACTCCGGGTAATAATGACCTCTTGTCATGCGCTTACAGCATATTTGGCAGTACTGCAAAGTCTACTGTTGGTGTAGATTATGAAGAAAGTAATATTAAAATTACCGGTTTGGCAGGGAAGCCGGAGATAGCGCGCGCAAACCGGAGCAATCAAATACTTTTCATCAACAGGCGCTATATAAAGAATAAGACCATAACCACGGCTGTTGAAGAGGCATACAAAACATTAATATCTGCAGGAAAGTTTCCGTTTGTAATTTTAAATCTGGAACTGGATCCACAGCACGTAGATGTAAATGTACATCCAACCAAACAGGAAGTCAGATTTTCTGATGAAAACCAGATATTCAGGGTAACTTACCATGCAATAAAAAATGCACTTTTTTGCGAAACGGATTTGGTTCCGGAATTCGAGAGCAAGCCTCAGGGTAAAGATTCACGAGGCTTTAGGATGGACTTGCCGCAGAATAAACCACAGACATTTGAGCAAAGAAAACTTACAAATGCTATGAATAATAATTCGAAATCAATTTTCTCACCACGTTTAAGTCAACCCAATTATGGAAATAATTATAAGGAAAAACCTGAATCTAAAGTTCTAAACGACATTAAGGAGTCAGGAGTCAGGACTGAAAACAACGGAGTAAATAGCCTTCAACCTGAAATTATAGTTAAAGAGGATAGGGAAAACTATCTGTCAGTCAAAATAGTCGGAACAGCTTTTGCAACTTATATTATTGCCGAATTTAATGATGATTTATATATTATTGACCAGCATGCTGCACATGAAAGGGTAATGTATGAAAAGCTAAAAAGGGAATGGGAAAAGGGAAGCCAATTGTCACAAATACTATTAATACCTGAAATTATGGAGTTGACTCATAAAGAAATCAGTATTATAGAACACAACAGGGATATTATAGCTAATATTGGCTTCAACATAGAACCGTTTGGTTTCAATACTGTAAAGGTAAGCGCAGTTCCTTTGGTTGATGGCAAAGCTAATTCCAAAGACATGCTTTTGGATATAATTGACGGGTTAAATAATTTACCAAAGACCGGAGATAAGAAGGTAGAAGAGAACTTGCTGTACAGTCTGGCGTGTAAATCCGCGGTTAGAGCAAGTTCAATCCTATCTGAAAAAGAGATAGCCGGTTTGTTAGATTCCATGATGGATCTTGAGAACCCCTATACATGCCCTCATGGACGCCCAACTGCGATAAAAATGACAAGACGGGAAATTGAGAAAAAGTTTGGGAGAACGTAATAGTTTACAGTTGATAGTTGACAGCTAAAAATCAAAAACCTGCTGTAAACTAGCAAGGTTTAAGCAACTGTAAACTGTACACTGTCAACTGTAAACTATATATGTTTTGGGAGTCGAAATGGACAAAGGTAAGGCAGTAGTAATTGTTGGCCCTACAGCAGTGGGAAAAACAAAAATATCAATTGAACTTGCAAAGAAGTTGAGTGGAGAAATTATATCTGCGGATTCTATGCAGATATATAAACATATGGATATTGGTACTGCTAAACCATCCTTAGAAGAAATGCAGGGTATAAATCATTACATGATAGATATTGCCGAGCCCGGAGAAGAATTTAGTGTTGCACGTTATAAAGATATGGCATTAGAGTGCATCGAAAGAGTTTTGAGCAATAAGAAAGTTTCCATAATTGTAGGTGGAACCGGGCTGTATATAAATTCTATTGTAAGCAATATAGAGTTTTCAGAAACCATAACTGATTGGAATTATAGGGGGCAGCTGCAAGCCAGGGCAGAGAGTGAAGGAAGTGAAATTTTATACAAAGAATTAAAAGAGGTTGATGAGGAGGCTGCTAAGAAAATACATCCCAATGATCTTAGAAGGATTATCCGTGCCTTGGAAGTATATAAATATACCGGAAAGCCAATAAGTTACCATCAGCAAATTTCAACGCGGAAACCATCCGAGTATAATTTTATTAAAATCGGTTTGCTTATGGATAGGGAAGAGCTTTATGAGAGAATAAACCAACGGGTTGATTCTATGATAGAAAAAGGGCTTGCAGAAGAGGTTAAAAAATTGCTCCATAGAGGTATAAATGTTAATAGTACAGCTATGCAAGGACTGGGGTATAAAGAAATGGTTGATTACTGCCGAGGAATCAAACCGTTGGATGAAGTAGTAGAAATAATCAAGCGTGATTCAAGGAGGTATGCAAAGAGACAACTAACATGGTTCCGGCGGGATAAGGAAATTTTCTGGATAGATGTTAAACTAGGGGAAAAGGATGTTCTAAAAAATATATTTATTTTTCTTGAAGCCAATGGAATGTTTATGTAAAATATATATGATAATATCAAGGATTATATAAAGATATCTTTTATTAAATAATTACAGGATAAATGGGAGGAAATGATATGAATAAAAATGGTATTAACTTGCAGGATGTTTTTCTTAATCAGGTTAGAAAGGAACATATAGCTGTTACGATATATTTAACAAATGGGTTTCAGCTAAAAGGATTAGTAAAAGGTTTTGACAACTTTACAGTTATACTGGATTCAGAAGGAAAACAACAAATGGTTTATAAGCATGCCATTTCAACAATAAGCCCGATGAAACCTGTGACTATGATGTTAGCCAATGAAGTTAAAGGTGAGTAGATCAGGCGAGGCTTTCTGATTATTTTTGTAACGGAGGAAATCAGATGGCGGATAAGGTAAAGAGAGAAACAAAAGCTAAAATTAAACCGGTTAAAAGGTTTAAACTCGGTAGATTATTTATTGTTATTGGCATTTTAATCTATTTGTCCATGTTTGTTCATGCTTTTTTTGGACAACTGCTGAAGACTTATATAGTTACCTATGGTGAATTGCAGGATTCTGATAACGTTACCGGATTTGTAATCCGGGAAGAAGAAGTTATAGCCAGTAATTTATCAGGGGTCCTCAAGCCGGTAAAGAACGAAGGGGAAAGGACCGCAAAAGGTTCTATTGTTGCTACAGTTTTTAAAGGTTCGACGGAAGAGTCTGAGCAGAAAATCTCCGAAATTGAAGATAAGATTCAAAGAGCAATTAAAGAGCAAGAGGGCAATAAACTTGGGGCTTTGATGTTTTCTGAAGATATCCGGAAAATTGATGACGATACAGAACAAAAAATTTTACAGTTGTGCAGTCTTGTGAATCAGGGGAACTTAACCGAAGTTATCCAACTGAAAACCGAGATTGATAGCAACCTGAGAAAGAAAGCTGAAATTAGCGGTGAATTTGGACCGGCCAGCCAATACATTAAAAGTTTATTAAACGAAAAAAGCACATATGAGAACAGAATTTCATCCTTAAAAGAAAGTATAAGGGCAAATTTAGCCGGAGTTATTTCTTATAATGTCGATGGACTGGAAAGCATACTAAGACCTCAAGCCATTTCCAAGTTTAACATAAAACAGCTGAATGAACTGGAGCAAAATCTGGATAAAGGAAACGGAATAGTTGGTACGACTAATAACATAAAAATCGTAAACAACTTTGAGTGTTTTATTACTTCTGTTATTGAGGATAAGTCTAGAACAGCCCAAATTCAAGTAGGCGATGGTGTAAGTTTAAGATTCTTAAACTCAGAAGAAGAGATAGTACCAGCGACTATACACTACATTTCAGTCGAGAATAATGGTAAGGCTCTTGTGACTTTCAGAATTACTCGAAACGTGGAGAGTTTATTAAATTACAGAAAAATCAGTTTGAATGTTATTTGGTCAACATCCAAGGGAATAAAAACTCCTGTATCTTCGCTCGTTAAGATGGAAGGTAAGGATGGAGTAATGGTTGTAAAAGCAAACTACACTAGATTTCGTGAAGTAGAGATAATTAAGCAGGATAGTGAATATGCTATTATTAGAGAAGCAAGTTCAAGGTCTGCTGAAAAAGGTATATCATTGTATGATGAAGTTGTATTAAATGGTACCGACGTAGAGGAAGGCAGGCAAGTCTATAAATGGGACTTCTAAATAATTTTTTAAAGGATAAAATAGAAGAAGTTAGGTTTAAGATAGACAGGGCTGCTAAAAGATCTGGAAGAAGGTTCGAAGATATCAGATTGATAGGCGTTACTAAAAATGTAGACAGTAAAACTGTAATTGAAGCATTAAAGCTAGGAATAACTGATTTTGGGGAGAACAGAGTTCAGGAGTTAATAAAAAAAGCTGAAGAGGTTCCCGGGGCAAATTGGCATCTTATAGGGAGACTTCAAACTAATAAAGTAAAGTACATATTAGAAAAGGTTTGTCTTATTCATTCCATAGATCGGTTGGAGCTAGCAGAAGAAATTAACCGATTGGCAAAAAAACTTGATATTACTACAAATGTTTTAGTGCAAGTAAATATCAGCGGAGAAAAAACCAAGGCAGGAATTATGCCTGAATCTTGCGAGGACTTTTTGTTAGCTTTATCAAAACATGAAAATATCAAGGTAAGAGGGCTAATGACCATAGCACCTTTAACTGATAATAAGGAAGAAAGCAGACAAATTTTTGCCAGGTTATATAAATTATTTATTGACATGACAAGGAAAAAAATTCATAATATAAATATGGAATATTTATCTGCGGGGATGACCAATGATTTTGATGTAGCTATAGAAGAAGGCGCAAATATGGTTAGAATCGGCACTGGGTTATTTGGCAGCAGGTATATCGTATAAGACTCGTGTGAAGACCATAAAAAATTGTCATAATCAAGACAGCAATGCGATGCTTGTCACAATTTTTATAAGTACAAAAGAGGAGGGTATATCAATGACTAAATTATTCAACAAAATGCTGAATTTCGTAGGATTGGAAACAGAAGAGGAGTTCAATGAAGAGGAAGGAAAAAAGACTTCGGATCCATTATATTCTCAGTATTCCAACAGAAAAAACAAGGTAGTGAACATTCCTACATTTACACAGGTAAAAGTGGTTGTAATGCAGCCGGATGTATTTGATGATGCATCAATTATATGTGAACACCTTAAAGGTAAAAAGCCCGTGGTAATTAATCTTGAATCGGCTGAAAAGGATATAGCAAGAAGAATAGTAGACTTTTTGAGCGGTTCGGTATATGCCTTGGATGGTACTATTCAAAAAGTTTCTAATTCAATTTTCATTGTTGCACCGTATAATGTTGATGTTATGGGCGAATTTAAAGATGAGCTAAAGAATAAAGGCGTTTTCCCATGGTCGAAGTAATATCAGTCCTAAGTGCTTAGTATCCCAAAAGGCTTAGCATCAAGGACTTACATTTATAGGGCTGCTTTAGGGAGGCTGAATTGATTGGATCAAACAATAATTATTATAAATATAGGCAAAGCTCTAATAACATTATTATTTATTATTGAGATATTGCTATTTATTAGGGCAATTTTATCATGGTTTCCTGGTGCTGGGATCACTAAGTTTGGAACAATTATTTATCAAGTGACAGAACCTATACTGGCACCTTTTAGACGGATGGTTTCACGTTCAGTAATTCAAGGGAATATAATGATTGACTTATCTTTTGTAGTTGCGATTTTGATAATTGAGTTAACAAAATATTTAATTTCCTTGGCAACAAATGCACCGTATATGTAAACTATTAAAGGGGAAAGAACGTATGCTTACTCCACTAGATATAGAAAACAAAAAGTTTAAAAAAAAGATATTAGGATATTCAGAAGAAGAGGTAAATGAGTTCCTGGATAAGATAACTGAGAGTTATGAAGCTCTTTATAAAGACAATATAGAGTTAAAAGATAAGATTGGTGTATTAAATGAAGGTATACAACACTATAAAGCTTTAGAGGATACTCTAAAAAATACTCTAATGGTTGCACAAACAACAAGTGAGGATATGAAAAAGAATGCTTACGGGAAGGCTGAGAATATTATCAAAGAGGCAGAACTTAAAGCAAGTAGAATGATAAGTGAAGCTAATCAGGAAGTAATGAAAATAAAGTATGAAATTGAAGAATTAAAAAAGAATTACAGTGTATTCAAAGCTAGGATTGAAAGTCAGTTAATGTCTCAACTCGAGATTATGAGAACAAATCATCAACCGGATGAAGATAAAGCAGAGGTTGGGTTATTGTAATAATTATTAATGAATAAAATTTTATAATAGAGATTCATAATAAAAAAGAAAGATAGTAAAAGGCACGGTTTAATAGGGAAACTTATTGAACCATACCCCAAACCGNNAAGAGATAGGCGTTGTCCCGCAAGGGATAGCGCCTATCTCTTTGCTATTACTCGTGCAAAAAAACTGTGATGGGTTACACCGACTATGTTGTTCCAGCGGGTGCAAATTTTTAAGGAACACGGCGCGGGGAGAGGTTATACTCTTCCCGCAAATTTAACTGAATCTACTGTCCCATAGCCGTTTTCACAGATTGGTAATCCCATTGGTGAGTGCCGTTTACCATTTTCTTCATTGCAGCGTGTGTCCCATATGCCTTAATCGCGTCAGGACATTTACTCTTATCAACGGTAGCTGCGTTATACAGTACAACGAGTTTGATGTTCTCGCTATCGCGGACGGCTTTTTTGCACTCGTACTCAATAAAGCTGTCGTTGCTGATGGTATGCCCTGTTTTACATTTGCCGTCGCTGTAATTTGAACAATAGGTACACTCCCCTGCACGTCTGGTTTTTGTGTCTGTTCCGACAATAAGAACGAATGTTTTCGACATATCCATTCTCTTTGCAAGAGACGCCTTGATGCTACAATTCAAGCTGTCATCGCTTGATTGCGTGGCTTCGTGAACGTCGGTGAATGATAAATTCCATTTTTCACCGTCATTCCATTCTTTCAGTTTGTCAACGGCGGCTTTATCGCCGTCCCAATCTGCTGCGATGTACGTTTTGGTTCTGTACGCCATAATAAATTCCTCCTATGTTTTATAGTCCCAGTCTGGAGTAAACACTTTCATTGTAGTGATATGTGCCGCCTTCGCCCTTGCTGACATGCGTATAGTGTTCGCTCGTCCAGCTTTCAAGCGCGTATTGTAATATCTTTTGCCCAAAAGGGATATGTATTGATAGAGCATCCCTTGTGGCTAGCGGACATAGATTTGCGTCACAACCCTTTAACCCGTTAAGATTAACGACAATAATTGGAATCTTGTAGTAGCTGATTGCGTGGTCGATTTCGTAGCGGACATAAGGCTTCCGCAGGTTTTTTGTGTTGTTCCCTACGAGCAACACAAAGACTTTGCTGTTTTCCATACGCTCCCGCAACCGCCTTTTGATCGTTTCTTCCGTACTTGTATCAAGCGCGGTATTGAGATCGTGGGCATCGTAGAAGTTGAAGTCGGTGTTATCGCTTTGCTTCCACGCTTTCATTAGGTTGTAGTATCTGATGTCGCTGTCACCGTCAAAGGCAACATAAGTCTTGTTTCTGTATGCCATAGTCATTTTCCCCCCTTCAGTTCATACAGATTTACCGTTTTTAGCGCGTCCTCAGTTAAGAGGATTGTAATCGGAGCATTGAACGTAATGGTACTTGTCCGTAGTGTGCAGATAATACATTTTAACAACTCGGCATTTGGCTTTGTTGCCATATCGTCAAGTCGTGTAATCCCTGCACCGATGAGAGGCAGCGTTATCGGTTTGCCTGCATATACGCGCCCAATCTCTTTCCACATAGTTCGCAGAGTATGCTCGTACTCAGCGCGGTTGGTATGAGCTTCGTGCTGTTCGTTGAAATGGGTTAGCGCCAACATCATAGTATCACGGAAGGTCTTTATTGTCCCAAGTTCATATCGCGTTCTAGTGCCGTCTGGGCTGCAATACCGTGGCAATGGGCTTTTGTCATCGGTGTTGATTGCCTTTCTCAATTCTTCCTTATCATCATCGCTAAGAGATTCTATGTATTTGCCATTTAGTGAACTCTTAGCAATAATAACATCATCAACATGGGTATCAAAATACTCATTGAATGGAATGAGCTTCCACCCGTCAGCACGGAATATGTTCCCTCGC
Organism: Clostridiales bacterium UBA4821; assembly: GCA_002402315.1. GTDB lineage: Bacteria > Bacillota > Clostridia > Acetivibrionales > UBA4821 > UBA4821. Next base: position 14,905 of record DHFP01000046.1, on the reverse strand, counting down.
TTCACTGTGACGTTGATACCACGGATTGTCAGCGTTGTCTCGCTTTCAGCACGGCGATATTTCACATACAGGACAATAGCCGCAAGTATAACGTAAGCTGCAACCACAATCGCAATTCGCGCCGGGATATTTCCAATGCAATCAAGAGAGATAGACATAATGCTCATCACGGTTTCAATCCCGCCAAGAATGATAAACGCAAGCACGAAACTATCTTTCCACAATGTGGGGCTTGCGAACGGAGAATACTTCTTCATCTATTCTTTACCTCCTCCCAACATTTCTTCTACAAACTGTACTTTAACCGCTGTCCACTACTCACCTAAAATCTACTCAGCGTACTTCTTAAAATTCTCCGCCTGTTCCAGAACCTTCTCAAACACTTCCTCGTCCCATTCGGGCGGGTAACCGTTTTTATAGAGCAGCACAGTCAAATTCATATTTAACTGGTTTTTAATGTCAGCGCGGGTAGACCAGTCGGCGAACTGCGCTTTGTCGTCCACCAGTATTTTTATTTCTTTCGCAAGCATAAGGCACTTCTCATCGGCATATGGGAAACCGTGGTCGTCTCGTACTTTGACGAGAATGTCATAAAACGCCTTTTCTTCATAGGTAATACTCAGTGCTTCGAAAGAGCTCTTGTCAGTCTGGAGGTCGGAGAAAATTTTTATCAACTCATCTGATAGCCCGTTGATAAAATCGGCAACGACTTCACTCGTGAATACCAGCTTGTCGCGGTTGTTATAGTTGTCAACAACGGCTTTCAGCCGCTTGTCAAACTCAATCGCTTTAACCTTATTGACATTGCCGTAACCGGATACCGCTTTACGGAGCAGCTTCAAGAGGGCGTTAAACTTAGAAATCGGCAGATTGACTTCATCCAGCTGTTTCATAAACTCTTCACTGAACAGGTCTTCCGGTTTGCCTGCGTTGACGATGTTTTCAATGCCCGTGCAAGTGATAGCGTCCTGTACCATCTTCTCGACAACGCGGTTCATCACTTCGGCGTCGGGTGCATCGCCTTTTGTCTGCTTATAAATGATAGAGCGGATGGCAAGGTAGAACTGAGCCTTTTCTGTTTCCGTTTCAGTCAATTCTCCAGACGGGAAGCAAATGTCATACGCCGCTTTCATTTTGCGGGAGAGGCTCATAAAGCGGCTTTCCATCTCTTTGCTAATCTGCACATATTCTGCGGCGGCGTCCAAGCAGAGTAGACGCTCCAACGGTTCACCGGAGTAGAATTTTGTAGCGTCGAAGTCGTGAAGCAGTTCATCAAGCAGAGCCAGATGATTGCGGAAAACTGCCAGTGCAACCGAAATTTCATCAACAGGACTTTCCTGCGGGCTGCCGTATTTCTTTAGGGCTTCGAGCATATCCTGCTTGATGCCTATGTAGTCAACCACCAAGCCCATATCTTTGCCATCAAAAACACGGTTAACACGGGAAATTGTCTGAATCAACGTATGTTTCTGCAATGGCTTGTCTATGTACATAACCGCCAGGGACGGTACGTCAAAACCCGTAATCCACATATCGACTACGATGGCAATCTTGAAGTTAGAGTTGTTATTCTTAAACTGCCTGTCGAGCATCTGCCGGTAGTCCTTTGTGCCGCAGAGGTCGTAAAGCTCCTTTTCGTCGTTGTCACCTTGAGTCGCCACGAGCTTGATTTTCTCAAGCGGCATCAGTTTCTCCAACTGCGACTTTGATAGAGCGGCATCGTTTTCGGATCTGCGCGGTTTGTTCCAATCAGGGCGTAGCGCTATTATTTCTTTCAGCAAACGATAAGCAAGCGTCCTGTCGGCGCATACAATCATCGCCTTCTGTACAATTTCAGGCTTCTGCGCGGTCAACGCCTCATAATGGGTAACAATGTCCATAGCCAATTTCTTCATGCGCTCAGGATGACCGAGAACGCGCTTCATCTCACTCATTGCGCGCTTGCTCTCCTCAACCTGTTCAGGATTGGAGCCTTCCTCGGTACATTTATCGTAATATTTCTGTATTTCCCGTGCTTGTTCATCTGAGAGGATAACCCTCGCCAGGCGCGGCTCGTAAGCTATGCGGACGGTGATGCCGTCATCGCTTGATTCTTTCATTGTGTAGCTGTCCACGATATCACCGAACACGGCAATTGTTTCGTCAATTGGCGTCCCGGTGAACCCGCAGTAGATCGCTCGCGGGAAGCTGTCACGGAGATACTTGGCAAAGCCGTATGTAGTGAACACGCCCTTGTCAGTCTTTTTCAGCTTCGAGCCAACGCCTGTTTGTGTCCGATGTGCTTCATCAGAAATACAGATGATGTTGGAGCGGTTAGATAGCAAGCCCGTCGATTCGCAGAACTTCTGAATTGTTGTCAGGAACACGCCCCCGCTTTCTGCACCGGTCACGCTGTAATATGTGGGCTCCTCGGCCACTTTCGGGAGGTCAGATGTTTCGACACCTAATACCTTCTGCAAGTCGTGTCGACTCTCAATGCTCCGCACATTGTTGTCGTGCAGATAGCGTTTGGAAGATACAAACAGTTCCGAGGTCTGCCTGTCTAAATCCTCGCGGTCGGTGATGATGACCATCGTCGGGTTTTCAAAGGCGTCCCTGTCGCGTAAGGCGAGCAAACGAGAGAGAAACAACATCGTATAGGTTTTGCCACAGCCGGTTGCGCCGAAGTATGTACCGCCCTTGCCGTCACCCTCGGGTCTCATGTGCTTTTTAATATTCTCAAACATCTTCCGTGCTGCAAAGAACTGCGGATAGCGGGCGACGATAGCTGTTTCTTTAGTGCTGTCATCCGGGTAGTAGACAAAGTCACGAAGGATTTCGACAACGCGGTCTTTGTCAAATGCGCCCTTAATCAAAGTGAGAAGGGCGGTGATGCCGTTGCTGACTTTTTCTTCGTCATTAATCTTGTTCCATGCGTAGTAATATTCATATGGCGTAAAGATACTGCCCATTCGGGTGTTGGCTCCATCGCTGATAACAGAAAGAAAACAATATTTCATCAGCTTGGGAATATCGCGACAGTAACGGATGGTTATCTGCTCCCAGGCGTCGTGAATAGTTGTGTTCTCCTTGACGGCGGACTTAAACTCGAAAATCGCTACGGGAATGCCGTTGATGAACAGAATCAAGTCCGGTCTGCGCAGACGCTCGCCCTGTACCGAATACTGGTTGACCACCTTAAAAATGTTCTTATCAGGCTCGTCGAAGTTTATGTAATTAATGTGCACCGCAAGTTTCGCAGGATTATCCCGCTGCAGGTCAAACCCCTCGTTTACCAACAGGAAAGTCTCGCGGTTGCCTTGATACAGCGGTGCAGAGGGAATATTCTCAATACGTCCGATGACTTTTTCCGTTTCTGCTGCTGTAAGGTCGGGATAGTGCGCTGAAAGATAGGCGCGCAAGTCGTCCTGAAGCAGTATCTCCTCAAGCCCGCGATGAATCGTTTCGCCGAGGACATAATCATATCCCTGTTCGTTGAACAGGCTGATAATCGCCGATTCCAGTTCGGCTTCGGTAAATAGACCTCTGAAAAAATTTAAGTCCACGGCTTTACACCTCAATTCTCCGGTTTGCGTTCCAACGATTCAATCTCGCGCATGAACCGGTCATAGTCACTTTCAAAAAGCCTATCCTGCACAATGCGGTATTTCTCAAACTCTGTTTCGGCATGGAGCTTTGCCTGCTCGTGGGTGATTTTGCCAGCACCCATCAGGATTTCATTTCCGTTGAACTCTAAAAAACCGTCAAGCCTTTTCGCCCAATCCTGCATACTCATCGGTATTTTTCGCTCCGCCTGCAATTCGGCATAGTCCAGATACAGCGAAACGATGCGCTCCAAATAAGACATTTCCTTGTCGTTCAAATAGTTTTTAGCAATAGAAACATCCGCCTTTACAATTTTTCCCTCCGGGGCGGCTTCCCAATTGGTCAGACCCATATGCTCTTTTTCGGCGTCGGCACGCTCAACAATTAGTTCTGCCGCCGTGTGCCTGTGAACAGCCCAGTGCATTTTGTTCTGTACCATTTTGAAAAACTCTTTTGTGGTTTTTGCGTCTTTGTCATAATCAAAAGCCGTAGCGTAAAGGTCGGTGACTTTCTGATAAAACTTGCGCTCTGAGAGACGTATCTCACGTATATATTGCAACTGGCGGTCAAAATACTCATCCGTGAACATATGTCCTTTTATCAGGCGCTCTTTATCCATTGTCCAACCCTGAATAGTGTAATCCTTTACAATCTGTCCTGCCCATTTGCGAAACTGCACGGCACGGTCGTTGTTAACCTTAAACCCAACCGCAATAGTCATTTGCAGGTTATAATGCTTCGTCTTATAATTTTTGCCGTCGGCGGCAGTTATTAAGTATTCCTTAATAACTGAATCGGGAGCAAGCTCGCCATCATCAAAAATACGTTTAATATGCTGATTTACAGCAGCAACAGTAATATCATACAATTCGGCCATCATTTTCTGAGTAAGCCAGATATTTTCTTCCTGATAGCGCATTTCTAAAGAACTGGCGTCATCACCAATGGCGGCAATATATGTGAGATACTCTGCCGCACTGCTGTGGATACTGACTTCATCTTTCCTTTTCGCCATAACGCAACCCCCAATTGTGCAGACACTGTCTGCACTTTTCAAATTGTCGCAACATATTGCGAGTTTTACGCGCTCGCTTCTTCAAGTGATCCTTTTATAAGTATTGGGCAGATATCTTTTAGCTGTGTCTTCATTTTCTCGTTTATCTCCCGCCGCATGATATAGGCGTTGTAGATGTTCACAATCGACTGCTGAACACCGATATCGGGGATAGGAATTTTTATTTCACCGAGCGTTTCAAACTGTAATATGTCTCGTGTTGAACCCCATGAAATAAAGCCCATGTATCTTTGTGTCTCTTCTCTTGTCAGCCACATCATCAAGTATTCGGAAAGCAGCCCACTATTGTCGCGCACCTGAAAAACTTGGTAAGAACCGGAAACAAAGCAAGGTTCACCTTTGCGAAGAGCAATTGGTAATTTCGTACCATTAGATTTCATTACCTTGTTATAGGCGAACTGCCCCTCACGGACAATCCTCCCTGTTTCAACATCATCGGCGACGCGCTTTGCAGGAATGAATACTTTATTGACATCGATACCCTGAGCAAGTGTAACTTTGCCACCATCATTTTTTTCATCAATAGGCTCAATGAATGGAGCAATCTCGGTCAACGGCATTTCTTTACGGAGATTCTCAATATACGCTTCACAGGTCAGCTTCAAATCCTCCAGTCCGGTCTCGTATGCCTGCTGGTTGGCAAGCATCGCATTGTAGACATCAACATACTTCTGCTGGAGATGGTGAGGCGGAATGGTTATAGGGACATCGCACATTTCTTCCCAGTTGAAGAATTCTGTTGCGCTGCCCCACGAATCCCAACGGGCATAGCGGTCGAATTCGGGTCGACGAAAAAAAATATTTAGGTAGTCGGGCAACAGAACAGATTTGTCTATTATACGAAAAACGACGTAATCTTCGGTAACAATAAATGTTTCACCGATATTGTTATACCCAAGACCAAGTTTCTCACCCATGCGTGTTGTGCGCCTATTAAACACAAACTCATGCGGTTCAACGATTTGGAAACGACTAAACGAGCGGTCAGTGATATCCGCTTTGGTGGATTGTATTTCTTTTGCATTGGAGATGCCCCGAACGTCGTCTATTCCAAACAGTAAATCTGAATTGCGGCGTTCAACACGTTCGATATATTTGCCAAGTTTTTGCTTAGTCAATCCCATACCCAATCCCCCTGAACGCTTCTTCGAGCATGGCCTGTGACTGCTTCTCAGCTTTAAGCACCTCGCGCAGCTCGCCTTGAATCCGCTTCATCTCTGATGCGTAGTTAATTTCTAAGTCATGGTCGATAAACTCAATGTACTTGCTCGGCGCAAGCGAATACTTCTGTGCGGTGATTTCGGCCTTCGTTGCAGACTTGCATAATTCCGGTATATTGGTATAGCCCTTGCCTGTCTGCCAATCGGCATAGATCTTCTTAACGTCGGCTATCTGCTTGTCTGAAAATTGGACGTACTTTTTCTCATAGATATTCTCGTTCCAACGGCGCAGGTCTATAAAGAGGACTTCGCCCTGGCGGTCGCGTAGCTGGCGCCCATTCAAGCTGCGGGCTTTCTTGTTGTTGTTAATTATCCAGAGCGTTACGGAAATATCCGTGGAATAAAACATTTCGCGAGGCAGAACGATAATCGCTTCCACCTTATCATTTTCAACAAGCTCCTTACGGATATCGCCCTCTACGCCTCCGGCATTCAATGCGCCGTTAGCGAGCAGAAAACCAGCAATGCCGTTAGTCACATCCAGTTTCGAGAGCATATGCAAAATCCACGCATAATTGGCGTTCGATACTGGAGGGGCAGGATACCCATCCCAACGCGGGTCGCCGTTTAACTTGTCCTGCGTCACACCCTGCGCATTCAGCTTTAAATTAAATGGCGGATTAGCCATAATGAAGTCAACCTTTTTATCCCTATGTAAATCTTCTGCGAATGTTGATTCAGGCCGGTCTCCGAGGTTATGCGAAATACCGCGAATAGCGAGGTTCATTTTTGCAAGTCGCCACGTTTCGGGTGTGCGCTCCTGCCCGACTACCGAAACTTTCAAGCGGTCGCCGTTGTGCCGCTCCACAAACTTAATCGAGGAAACAAACATACCGGCTGAACCGCAGCACGGGTCATATACAACGCCCGAATACGGTTCTATGATTTCTGCGATAAGCTGAACGATGCTCGCAGGCGTATAGAATTCGCCCTTTTCATTGCCAGTACCGGAATCAATGGCGAACACTTGCAGGAAGTATTCGTACACACGCCCGATAAGATCTTTCTCGTGAAACCGTTTCTCGTCAATTTTGTTGACCTCGTCAATCAGCGATTTAAGCTGCTCCGGACGAATTGCGCTCAGCGTGGTATATCGGTTCTGCGGCAATGCTCCTTTGAGCGTCGGATTGCCGTCCTCTATGTCTTTCATAGCGGTATCGATAATGACCGCAATATCGTTTGCGCTGGCGTTTTTAACAATATAAGACCAGCGCGAAGTTTCGCTCAGGTAAAATACGTTCTTGGAAAGGTAGAAGGATGTCTTCTCCAGGAAAGCGGGGACATCGCCGTATTCTTCCTGTATTTCTGCTCTGCGCTTTTCAAATTTGTCGCCGGCGAACTTCAAGAACACCAAACCCATGACGACATCACGGTTTGTTTCGTTGCCGCCGACAGTCCCGCGTAGGGCATTACGGCAGTTCCACATTATTGATTCAAGCGATTGCTCTTGTGCTTTTGTTGTTTTAGCCATCTGTATCTCCACTCTTTACGCTTAAGATTTATCTCTTTCAATTGTCTGATCCGGCACTAACTCCATAATATCACAGAAGTCTACGCCAAGAAGGGTACACACCTTAATTAAAACATCCATGCTAACATTTTCATGATTTGACAGTTTGGCAATGGTTGTTGAACTTAGCCCTGCTGCCAATTGCAAATCTTTCTTTTTCATGTCTCTGTCGATAAGAAGCTTCCAAAGCTTTTTATAACTTACTCGCATTGCCTTCACCTGTTTCCCAATATTCACCTTATTATATCAAAATTCACATACATTTTCCAAGATGTTTTACGCATATATAAAGTTTTATTTTATATTTATGCGATACATAAGTAGATTTATCGAAATATTTGATAGATTTCTCCGATAGGGTGTGGTAATGTATGTTGCTGAAAGGAGGCGGCACGCATGAGCAATATTCTGGAAGCGCTGTATTACCGTTTTTATAGTCAGCCAGAGAATACACTTCAGGAAATGCGAATTGAAGCAAATCACAATTTGTTGCGCCAGCGATTAAGCAAGCGAAACCGTAAGCTGGTACTGCGGATCATCGACGATAAGGATCAGATCTGCACGGGCGTTTCACTGGATAGCTTCATCTGCGGTTTCCGTCTGGCGTGGCAAATTGTAAATCAAGTACAAAATTACGACGGGTGTTCGGATAGCAGCCAAAGAGCTGAGCCGGACACCCGTCAGTTATTTTCAGAGGAGGTAATCAAATGAAGAAGATTATTTTCATCTGTACCGTAATCACCACCTGTGTCGCAATGTATGCCGCCGTGTGGCCTCGAAGTGCCGGGGATAAGGAAATACCCGTCACACAGGAAAAACCCCCTGCAAGCACCGACATAGCAACAACGCAGGAAGAACCGCCGCATATCATTTTCTCTGCCGATACGCAGCCCCCCGAACCGACAGGAACCGAAGAATCAAGAGTTGAGAAAGAACAAGCGCCATCACCGCCTGATGAATCCGGGACAACAGATACACCAAAACCGACGTCAACGCCTTCACCGGCTCCCAAACCAGCAGTGTCATCCGCTCCGTCGTCATCCGACCCCAAGCCGGGGACAATTGCAATAATTGACGGCAACCGATGCATGTGGGTTCCCGGCTTTGGCTGGGTCAAGGATGAGGGAGGCGGTGCACAAGGTACAACGGTCGGCAGTCCCGGTGATGAGCTCACCGGCAACAAGGTTGGACAGATGGGCGGCGGCACTGTCGCGGACGGCAAAGGCGATATAAATAAGCAAGTAGGCATCATGGGTGCGGACAGTACACAGCCATCTGAAAAACATAATCCTGCACCTGGGTCGAAAACCGTCATCGATGGTAAGCCAAGCGTATGGATTCCCGGCTTCGGATGGATAGAGGACAATGGCGGAGGAAATGTCGGCACCATTGCCGAGGATATGTACGAAAACGGCAACAAGATCGGAAGCATGGACTAACACAGAAAGAAAAAACACAGCGGCCTGCCGGAGTGTTCAGCAGGCCGCTGTATTAATATTTACCTTTTACAATTAACGGTAAAAAGCCTCATCCAGCAACAACTGAAATATTTGCTTTGATGTTTCCCTGTCCCGGTAGGTCAGTGAGTAAAGTAATTGGTTGGTCATTCCCTGAAGAAAAATGTCCATTGCTTTTACAATCAGGAACCTCTCGCAAAACAGCAGGTTTAAATGCTCCATTTCCTTTTCTCCGCCGAGAGTATCACAGATTTTGTTGTAGAGGCTGTTCAGATCTACAATATCAAGGAAAGCTTTAATGTCATCAACAAGATCTGTATAATACTGCTTGTATACAAACTCCAGATAACTGTCCGAAAGCATCAAATCATATAGAGATAGCTTAGTAAAACTTTCTTGATACTGTAAAGGATGAGCGTCAATAAAAGCCTTGATCTGTTCGTAAAACGGATGATCTTTGCTTTTTGCATCACCTTTTAGTATTTCTGAGCACAGGCTGCTCAAGGTGCTTTCAGTTTCAAGACCTTCGGAGGCGGCTTCATATGCCAGTATCCCGTTTGTCGCCTCGAATAAATACGAGAGGTATTTGTCCAACAGATATTTCTGCTTTCCAAGCCTTATGCGTATTTCGGATGCCTGTTGAAGAAATTCATTAAATGACCGCTTTAAGTTATCTCCGGATGCACTGCCAAGAATACCGGATTCGTTTTCAAAAATGTTCATATTCTCCCGACCTTTCAAATTTAGTCGGAAGGTTCCCAAAGGCAAGGTATGCCCTTGCAAAAAAGCGTACGCTAAGGCGGGCGGCATCACCGCCAATACCCCTTGCATACGCCGAATTTAAGATTGTGAAACACCATGAAGAATGATAGAATTATCACGTCATAGTGCCGTTTACGGTTGCGCGGGGTGGGCTCTTCACCTTTCGCAGGGCTGGTGTGTTGCAAGCGCACCAGTCTGCTATGACGTTTTTTCGTCCAGGAAACTCCCGTAGTACTAATACAAGCTCTGATTGGTGAAAAAGTCAAGTACAGATTTGAAGTATCGGAATCGAATGTTTTTTAGGCTCAACTTTTAAGCTTATATCACTTTTATCTGACTTTCAGTATAGGGACGAGCATTAATTTATGGTATAGTAAATGTAAAAATAATCCTTCGGAGGCAGAAAAGAGGTGGCAAAATGATTTTCATAACCGGAGACACGCATGGTAATTTCACACGATTCAATACAGACATTTTCCCGGAACAAAAGGATATGACAAAAGACGATTATGTTATCATCTGCAGAGACTTCGGCATCTGGGACGATTCCAAGCGCGAACGCTACTGGCTGAAGTGGCTGGATGAAAAGCAATTCACAACGTTGTTTGTGGACGGCAATCATGAAAACTATGATCTGCTTGCAGACTATCCGGTTACCGAATGGCACGGAGGCAAAGTACAGCACATCAGAAATTCCGTTATTCATCTGATGCGGGGACAGGTCTATGAGATTTGCGGCAAGCGTTTTTTCACCATGGGCGGAGCTTCCTCCCATGACATAGAGGCTGGGATACTGGAGCCGGATGCGCCGGATTTTAAAAAGCAGAGAAAAAAGCTGGACGCGCAAGGTGCGTTATACCGCGTTAACCATATCTCCTGGTGGAAGGAAGAACTCCCCTGTGACGAAGAATATGAAACAGCTATCCGAAATCTGGAACGATGCGGCTGGAAGACAGATTACATCATCACCCACTGCTGTCCCACCGGCATCGCCGATATCCTCGGCAGCGGATCATATCAGTCTGACCGTCTGACCGACTTTTTTGAAACCGTTAAAAACCGCTGTGATTTTGGCTGCTGGATCTTTGGCCACTACCATGAAAACAGGGTTATCGAGAAAAAACTCGTTGTGCTGTACGAACAAATTGTTCAAATCGATGAATAAGCATGTTCAAGCGCAGAATGAAAAGAACCGGTGCAATTGAAAAGTTCTGTTCTCTCAAATGCTTGTAAAATCACATCTTCATATAAATTTCCTCCATCTCGTGAAACTGCAGATCTCCCTTCTCAGCCTTCTCCTTATACTCCCAGGCTAAAGCCACTGCCTTATTCCATTCGTCGTCGGACAGCTTTTTCCGGTGATGCCGTGTTTTCAGTCTGTTATATACCTCGTCATATAATTTACGCTCCGGAGATTTATATTTCTGATTCTCCATAGCAGTTCGGTGGGCACCGACCTTCTGACATGTTTTCTCCGTTTCGCCGGGAGCGATCCTGTTGCAATACATGGAGTTGTAGCCTTCCGTCAGAAGAAAAAACTGCCTGCAGTTTCTGCAGCGCCTTGGTGAATGCCCGTGCATCAGCCCACGAAAAAAATCCACATGCAGAAATTCTCCGAGATGATGGAATACCATCCGCTCGGCGATTATGTATTCCTTTTTCCTTTCAGGATGAGGCATTGTTGTAAATTCTATCATGGCATTGCAGGTTTGGCGGTAGGCTTGAAAAGGCGACGGCGGCAACGATGCTGCGATCATATTCAGCATTTGTGTGTTGCTGAAAAAATCATAAATACCAACAGCGTAACTTTCCTTACTTCTCTGCTTTAACCGCTCGAAATACATATCCAAAAGTGAGGCAGTGTATGCTTTAAAGCTGATAAGCTCATCCGGGATGGAAACAAGCTTCAGCAAATACTCCATAAAAATTGTGTATTCTGGTGTTCCCTGTGTAATAATCTTCTGAAATTCTTCGGGATATTTTTCAAATGCCGTTGAGAGCACGCTTCTTGCCATAGGCTTGTCCATATTCAAATGCCGGAACAGCGGCAAGTCAAATATAAAGTCTAAAACCTCGTTCAGTTTATGCTGCACCGCAGTGACCAGAACGAGGTCTTTTTTTATGCCGGGATGAAATAACTTTGTCTGCATCAATTGGAGCAAACTGTTCAGATGCCGCCTGAGTTCCAGCAGCTTATCCTCCGGATAATCCAATACCTCAGTAGAAATCAAGCCGATTGGGATGGTTTTACTTTCCGCAAACAAATGACCATTCCAGAATAAAACCGTAAATTCCTGTATGCTGTTTTCTTTCTCGCTCAGTCTTTTCGTGCCTTCAGTCATTATATACACTCCGTATCGGATAGAAATTTTGTCTGTACCTGTCTTTGACCCGGTCTATTGTAAATCCATAAATTGGTTGTTACAATTATTGTAACCGATAAATATTCAAGTGTCAATCGGATACACAATTTAATAACCGCACCTGGAGTGAATACTCTCAGGAGAAGCATGCCAAGACCTTGCAAATGTAAGCGAGCGTGCCAATGGGATGAAAACGCTGTGCTGGTCACGCAAGGCCGCAGGGCAGGAACCTGACCGGGAGCGCGGTGCAACAATCAAACAAAAATACCCTATGGACGGAGGTGAGAACATGCAGAAAAAGAAAAACAGGCTTATCCGGATGAGCGACATCACAACTGAAGAAGTACAGTGGCTGTGGTATCCGTATATTCCTTACGGAAAGGTTACCATCATTCAGGGTGATCCCGGAGAAGGAAAAACCTCTTTTGTTCTGGCGATGATCGCGCTGCTGACCAACGGCGAACCGCTGCCGGAGGAAGATGCAGTAAGCCCTCCCATCAATGTCATCTACCAGTCAGCGGAGGACGGACTGGCGGACACTATTAAGCCCCGGCTGGAACAATCGGGCGCAGACTGTTCGCGGGTACTTGCTATCGATGAGTCTGACCAAGAGCTGACATTGTGCGATGAGCGGCTGGAGCAGTCTGTTCATGAAACCGGCGCCCGCCTTATTGTACTTGATCCGCTGCAAGCCTATCTCGGCTGTGATGTGGACATGTACCGCGCCAATGAGGTGCGTCCTGTGATCAAGCGCCTATGTGCCATGGCGGATCGCACCGGCTGTGCGGTGATCTTAATCGGCCACATGAATAAGGCGCAGGGACTAAAATCTTCCTACCGCGGTTTGGGTTCCATTGACTTTAGAGCTGCAGCAAGAAGTGTGCTTCTTGTCGGGAGACTGAAAGATAACCCAGGCATCCGGATCGTCGCTCATGATAAAAGCAGCCTCGCCCCGGAGGGAAAGTCTATTGCGTTTTCCTTGGATGCGGAGAACGGTTTTCAGTGGAAAGGATACTGCGACGCCACTGTGGATGAAGTTCTCTCCGGGACTGGCTCCGTGCAGACCAAGACAATGCTGATGGAAGATGAACTGAAAAAGCTGCTGACCGGTCCTGTCCCTGTTGAAGAAGTATTCCGGAGGGCAACAGAGTTGAATATTTCGGAGCGAACCGTCAACATTGCAAAGAAAAATATCGGCGCTCAGTCTGTGAAGCTGGGGAGCCAATGGTACTGGCAGCTTCCTGATTCAAGGATGTAAGGGTGCAATGTCTTATATACTTTGCATCCTTGCAATCTTCCCGAAGCTTCGAGGATCAAAGTGTAACCAAGTGGGCTAACTTGCAGTATAACGTGGTTTGGCATCGGCGAAAGTATACCATGATGGCTAACTTTCATGCAGTCTGCAGCAAAACAGACGGAACTTGCTCCAACATGGCTCACCTTTGGCACTTTCAAAATTCGGACAAATAAAACATAAACCAACTAGGCTCACTTTGAACATCGCCAAGCAACAGCCCATATTCACGGCCAGTTAGCCTCTGTACCGCCTTTTTCCTGCAGAATGGCAACCATATACCCGCAGGTAGAATAATACCCTTACTGAGGCTTTGTGCGGGAGTTGCGGCGGGCAATGAACAGTTACCAGTATTCAGCTCATTTCTGACGGTGAACCATGCATATGAAAATGATGCAGGTTAAAGCGCGGTGCTGCAAGCCGCACCGGCGCATACCACAACGCCCCGCAATGCGGGTCGTAGCAAGGATTTTTGGGATAGTGCAAAAGGTGCACATAAAAACAGATGAGGCGACGTACAAAACGTCCGTTAGCCGAGAAACCGCCGATATTCAGTCACTATTACGGAAGTCCTATATGGAGTTTTTAAAGAAAACGGAGGTAATTACATGAAAGAGAACAAGAAAGAAAAAGTCCCAATCTGGATGTATCCTGACATGATAAAGCGGGCAGACGCCACCTATCCGCTGCATGAAATCTCAAGCCGGAGCGAGTTTGTCTGCAAGGCAGTGGAGTTCTATCTCGGCTTTTTGCAGTCAGAATCGAGCCAGGAATACGTTAATAAGACGACGCTGTCGTTCCTTGAGAATCAGATGGGTAAGCTCGAAGCCCGCATCTGCCGCCAACTTTTTCGGATGTGCGTGGAGTATTCCCTGATGGCAAATGTCACCGCCGGTCAGGTAAAGGGCATGACCGATGAACTGATGGAAAAGCTCAGGAAAAAGTGTGTTGCTGACGTAAAGAGTACCATCGGGAACATCCGCTACGACAGGATATATGCTTTCCAGCAAGGCATTCTCTGGAGGGAGGAAGCGCTTAATGAGCCGGGAGATTGAAAAAATTACAGTGTCGCTGCCGACTGAAACGCTCCAAATGGCTGACGAAAATCATAAACGATTCGGATTTGAAAACCGCTCCGACTTCATAAACGCGGCAATCCGTGAGTACATCAGCCGCGATATGCTGCGCCAGTTCGGCAGCGAGATCGCCGAAGTTTATTCGAAAATCCAGCACAGTGAAATAAGAAATTTGGAGGAACATCTCTCAAAGCTGTCATACAAAATTGCCGTTGAGATTGCTCAGATGAATCTTTTTCTGGCGTCGATAATGGAGGTTCCGTACCTCGATACGCAAAAGCTCCGGGGCAAAGCCGTGAATATGGTTAATAACAGCAGAGGCTATGTTCCTTTGCGGGAAGCCATCAAAAACAGGACAGAGATTCGCTATATGGAGGACAGGGATGATGAGGATTAAACAATTGACAGAAAACTCGTGATTAAAAATCATAGTAGTTAACGTAGTCGACGTAGGGATATTTAACGTGGACTACACTCAAAACTCGTGATGTATATTCGTAGTAGTTAACGTAGCCGACGTTAAGAAGAAATGCTATCGTTGTTCATGCAACTAAAGAAAGGAG
>DHFP01000192.1 GCA_002402315.1 Clostridiales bacterium UBA4821 | reverse complement strand
CATTTTTACGCAGTCTGCCGTCCCCACTTGCCCTCGCTACCTGCCTTCAACCAATATACACGCCTGTATGGTTTCTATTCCTTTCTCTTCAGCTAGTTTAAGCAATTCATCGCTAACTGTCCCTGGCTGTAACCATAGATACTTTATTCCCAGGTTTCCAGCTTCTTCCACTACTTTGATTCCATGCTTTGGAGCCACCACCATATTGACAACTTCCGGTACCTCGGGCAAACTGGATAGATTGGGGTAGCATTTTTCACCTTCGAGAGAATCATAATTTGGGTTTACAGGATATACCTTATACCCCATTTGCTTAAGTCTCCTGAAAATTTTGTATCCGAATTTATCCTTATTTTCAGTTGCTCCCACCACTGCCCAGATATTTCTTTCCATAGCTTGCTCAATAATCATTTATGTGCCTCCTTAATAATATAGTAATCTTTGTCAACCTCAGTTACATGTATGCTGCCGGCTGTTAATTCGGAAATTTGCGTGTTAAACTTGGATATATTATTAACCGGGATTGCAACATATATGTCAACTAAATCTGCATAGTTAACTTCAATGGTTTTATATCCGCTCTCAGCAATTAAACTATTTAATTTCCCTAAAAGTGTATAGTCCAATTTCATATTCACCTTGCTGCACAATATTCTCTTTACCACTCCCGCCGGAATTATTCCTTCTCTGGCGCACCTTGAATAGGCTCTAACAAGTCCTCCTGTCCCCAGAAGGGTGCCACCAAAATATCTGGTTACTACTACAATAACATCTTCAATTCCTTCTTTTCTGATAGCCTCGAGTACAGGAACCCCCGCTGTACCTGAAGGTTCACCATCATCACTACATTTCTGGATAACAGATTCACCACCAATGTAATATGCATATACATTATGAGTAGCATCCCAATAAAGTTTTTTTATGCCCTCCAGATATTCAACTGCTGCTTCTTCCGATGTTATATTTTTAACATTAGCAATAAATCTGGACTTTTTTTCAAAAATTTCTGTTCTTCTCTCTTTTAACACTGTAATATACTCTTCTCTCAAAGCACTCTCCCCTATTTGAAGCTAGACAGTATTCCATACAAACAAAAATCGGGGCCATCCCGATTTTTGTTTGTATGGAATATTTAAACAGTTTAAACTTTTATTGGTTTTATATAATATGTGGGACAGCTTAGGAGTTATCCCTCATGTTTTTTCCGGCTTATTGCAATTCTTTGTATTTTTTAAAGCACAAGTTCACTAATGACTTATCCTGGCTGTAAGTAATCTTCTCCATTGCATCATTGATGTCAAAGAATCCACCGTCTTGAAAATCTTCATCCTTACTAATCTTATAATTGGGGTCGGAAGCCTTCATTAAGTACCATGTAATTTTATTGCAAACAGGTTTCTGACGAGTGACTGAAAAGAACTCATAACTAGTGTTGCCCGCAGAGGATACTATTTGTGCATCAACTCCACCTTCTTCTTTCACTCTTTTTAGGGCAACTTCTGCCGTAAGGTCGCCGTTTTTTATTGCACCCTTTGGTAGAACCCATTCTCCTTTCTCATTCATTAGGAGAAATACTTTGTCTCCGTGAAACACTACACCTCCGGCACAATTTCTTACCAACATGGCAAAAACCCCTTTCTTTTTTATAATATTCAGTTTGTTTTAAACTTCTAATCCCCCCTCTTTTTTAATATTTTCATCCAGTTGAAAATATTTTTTTCCCTATTATTATAATACCTTAAATTTACCAATGATTCAATACATAATATTGCAACCCTCGCCTACTTTTCCTCAGTCAATTTTAGATTAACTGCCTTTCTTACCCCATCTCTTATAATGACCACCTTGACAGTATCGCCGGCCTTATAGGATTTTTTGTTCCCATTTAACTCTTCAATAGTTTTTACAGATTTCCCCGCAAATTCAACTATAACGTCTCCTACCTGGATTCCTGCTCTCTCAGCGCCGCTGAAAGGAGTAACTTGCTGTACGTAAATTCCTACAGGAATATCATATATTCGCGATGTATTTTCATCTACACTTACTCCACCAATACCTATCTGAGGTCTGCCTTTAACATATTTATATTGTATCAACTGCTCCATAATGGGTTTAACTTCATCTATGGGTATAGCAAAGCCAATTCCTTCAACACCTGCTGATGCCATCTTCACGGTATTTATGCCTATAACCTGCCCCTTGGGATTAACCAGGGCTCCCCCGCTATTCCCCGGATTTATAGCTGCATCAGTCTGTATAAGATTTAGCTTTCTCCCGTCAATCTCAATCGACCTGTTTATTGCGCTTACAACACCTGCAGTTACAGATCCTGCAAACTCTAATCCGAGCGGATTCCCTATTGCAACTGCCAGTTCACCAACTTTAACCTCTGATGAATTACCCAATTCCGCTTCGGGCAGGTTATCCTGTTCGATTTTTAATACTGCAATATCAGTACTTTTATCCCCTCCGATAATCTTGGCCGGTATACCCTCTTGCCCTTCGTTCTTACTGTTCGGCAGGAAAACAAGAACCTTGCCGGTCTGTTTTCTACCGGATGCAGAATATGCTTTTTCTATAACATGGTAGTTGGTTAAAATATACCCATCTTTTTTGACAATTATACCTGATCCTTCTCCTTGTGCCTCACTCTCTATGCCGCCAAAAAAACTGAAGGGTACAGTCTCATTATAGACAACCCGTATTCCTACTATAGATGGGCCAACCTTTTCAGCTATAGCAACAACCGGTGAATCATAGCTTCCTATCTCAATCTTTTTCAGCAGCGATTGTCCGTTCTTGTCCTTATCAATTGAAACCTTGGATACTATACCGGGAAATAGGCTGCCCACCGCTTTGTCCACTATAGGTTCAACAACCGGTCTAGCAGCAAGGGTTATAAAACCCACTGTGATTCCACCGACTAACGAGCTTATTAGCGCTACAGCTATATAACTTAATAGGCCGGTTTTCGCTTTCTTTTGCTTATGTTCATTAGGGATATAGAATGGAGAGTTATAGTATGATAGATTTTCTCTTTTATCTCTATTATCATCTGGTGAAAACTGATTATTAGTGAATTTAAAATCATCCATATCAATTCCTCCTCGTATAATAATTTTATGTCTAATTATAACATAAACAAAAATATTAAATCAATTATGAACAAATTGTAAACTATCGAAAGATAATTTCATCCGGAAATTACTTTCTCAACCTAAATTCTTTATTGCTTTTAATATATATTCATTTTACCATAAAAATTTATACAGCGTGTATAAATTAGAAGTCATAAATATTATGGGAAAAGGGGATATGGTTTCCATATCCCCTTCACTATTTCCTATTCAACACCTCTAAAATAATGACCTCTTGTAAACCCATTCTGTTTTATCTCTTCCAAGAGGTCACTATAATCCTCAAGAACCTCTTGACCTTCATACATTAGTCTTGTATACAGCTTAATAGTATCAATTATCTGTTTTTCTTCTTCATGTGTAAAGTGCAAACGTAGATACTTCATTCCGAGATTTTTTACAGAATCAAAATCCCATGCCGTACATAAAGTTTTAGAATTTAACACTTCAAAGTGGCATTGTCCCGGACTAAATGTCATAGGAAATATGACACCGGTTTTATCCCTTATACCAATGGGCTGTGATTTACATAAGTTACACTCTTTCTCCACTTTACTTCCGCCTAGCATCAGGCTCCTAATTGGGCAGTATTTCCCAACCATCAAAGGCGATCTGCCATGTATGATAATTTCGGTGTCAATTTCAACACCTGATGTGGCACTCTGTACTTGCTTCAGTTCAAGTTCCGGAGAAGCTGTTATACCGTCAAGTCCTAAATCTTCTAAGGCTTCGGCTGTTAAACGGTTAAACAAGTTGAATGAGTTATCTGCATGGATTTTAAAGTTTTTAAGAATTTTAAACATCTTAAGAAGACCATAGTTACCTACCAGTGCTCCAGTGAATCCATAGCTTTCTATCTTTTTCATATTTTCATATATCTTGTCAATCTCCGGTCTAAGAGTTGTTCTTGGAAAAGCAATAAAAACTTCTGTACCTTTACCAACTAAATCCTCTATCACACTTGGCATTATTCTGTCATCAAAAAACTCGCCGGAAGGAATATATATCCGCGAAACATTTAGAGGTTTAATGTGCTGTAACAAATCAAAATCAGGTATAAAAACTGAAATCCGGGGCTGGTGCTTGATATCTGGACTATTAGGCATCTCCAGCAATCTATTGACTTGAGCTTTAAATGTCTTTTCATCTTCACAGTTCTTTTTTCTTCTCTCAATCCTTTCATTAGCTATAGATTCAACTGCTTTTCTCCTGACATCATTAATCTCAGATATGGGAAGAAATAGCTCATCCTCCATTTCAATCTGAGTCTTGGCAAGATAATAAGGAGTGTTGCCTAGAGACTCTAGCTGCGTCAACACCTTATCCGGTGTCAGAACTACCTTCTGAGCTTCTTCAGCATTCTTCCTACCTTTAACCTCAATCGTATTTTCTTCTTCATCCCAAACTGTCAGTTCAATAGGATTCCCAAAACTGAGCTTAAACTCAGCATACAGCGGCACCTTTTTATAGAGCTTGCCTGAATAGGCTGCAGCTGCTTTTTCAATCAATTTTTTATCGTATACCTTATATACCGTATCACCAATTGCCCATGCATGATTTGTTGGGATCTCTACGATTTCATCAGGTGCACCACTCTGAACTTTTTCTCCATTAATGATCATCTTAGTTACCGTAGTGCTTTCCTCACTGCCAGGCTCACGTTTTATCACATCACCTAACCTTATACTTGACGTGAGTCTGATTCTGAGCATGCGGTTTCTGTTATCATATCCGGATACTTCTCCAGCTTCTATGCCTCTATGCGAAGAAGCCTCATGGCTCATTAGAGAAATACCCTTTTCTTCCCCCAGCAGACCTTTTGTAAAGCCGCCTCTATTGAAAATTAATTTAAGGTCATTAATATCATCATCTCTCACCATGTAGTTCCGGCCAGATGCAATAAAGTCAAGATGCTTTCTATATATCCTTGTTACTGTTGCTACGTACTCCGGACTTTTCATCCTGCCTTCAATCTTTAGTGAGTGTATTCCTTTATTAACTA
Source organism: Clostridiales bacterium UBA4821 (assembly GCA_002402315.1). Classification (GTDB taxonomy): domain Bacteria; phylum Bacillota; class Clostridia; order Acetivibrionales; family UBA4821; genus UBA4821. The sequence goes on along the minus strand of DHFP01000192.1, from coordinate 4,125 downwards.
TTTCGGGAAGCATCTCAATTGTGCAAAGGTCTTTTGGACTCAATAGGTATTCTCCGTACCTGCCATCATAAACCTCCTGCCCGGTTTCATAATTAACAAGCTTATACCTTTGACGACAGGGCTGAGCACATCTTCCCCTGTTGCCGCTTCTCCCACCAACCATACTGCTGAACAAGCACTGGCCGGAATAGCTTACGCATAATGCTCCATGCACAAATATCTCTATTTCAACTCCATTAGCTCTTTTTACTATATCATCCACTTGCTGAAGTGATAGCTCCCTGGAGAGAACAACTCTTTTAAAACCAAGTTTTTTTAATAAATTAACACCCTCAAAATTATGTATAGTCATCTGCGTGCTGGCATGGAGCCTAATGCCGGGCATTATCATAACCGCCTTGGCTGCCAGTCCAATATCCTGGATAATTATAGCATCTACGTTACTGCATGAGGCCTTATACATCACTTCTAATGCTCTATTTAACTCATCATCGCGTATTAAAGTATTTAAGGCAAGATATACATTGACCCCTCTCTCATGTGCATACTTTGCCGCATTGGTCAGATCTTTATCACTGAAATTATCTGCATACTGCCTCGCACTGAATTCTTTTGCCCCAATATATACCGCGTCAGCTCCACTTTCTACTGCTGCAAGAAAAGCTTGCATGTTACCAGCGGGCGCAAGCAATTCCGGCAGTTTCTTTTCACTTGTTGTGTAAATACCCTCCAACCTTTAACCCACCTTCCAATACTACGGTAGTTATTATCGCCATTTTCACATACAAAAAAACGCCTGATATAAATTGAGGCGTTTTTCTTTAGTAATCATACTCTATGATGATTGGTTAGCAAATCTTTTAACTCGGTCTTGGTCCGCACCAGCTCAAATTGCTGCTCAGTAAGTTTCTCTCTTAAAATTGCAACCTCTTCAAGAGCGCTTTTCAAACTGGCCTTGTTTTTTTCTAACTCTTCACTTTTTTCCTTTAGTTCTTTTTTAGCTTCTGTCAAACTATCCATACTCTTAAATAAGTCATCAGCTACATTGATTGCAGCCAAAACAGCTACCATAGCAGTGTTTAACCTATGGCTTGTCTTCGATACCTCATTCATCTTTTTGTCAATGTATAATGATATCCTCTGCATATATTCATCAGACTCCATGCCCTTGACGACATACTCCTTACCGTGAATCCTGACTTCAATCTTATTTTTCTTATCCAAGACAAACCGCTCCTTAACATAAATTTCAGGTTTATTATACTATAAATATTAAAAAAATCCTATATTACTAGAAAATTTTATCAAAAAATTTATTTATTCTCCACAAAAAATAGAGCAGCCCATTAGCTGCCCTCTACATACTTCATTATTGATTTTTGCTTATCTTGTCAGTACTGAAAACTTCCTTCACTGCGCCTAGGCTTGAAAGTGTTTTAGTCGCCTCAAACGGTATGAATATCTTATTTGCACTTCCTTCAGAAACCTTCTGCAGTGTTTCTAAAGCCTTTATCTCTATTAGTTTTTCATCCGGTTTTGAATTCTTAATTGCACCGTAAACCATTTCAATTTCCTTTGACCTAGACTCAGCAACCTTAATTATTGCTTCCGCCTCACCTATAGCCTCAAGTACTTTTGCTTCTCTTATACCCTGAGCACGCCTTATGTTGGACTCTCTTTCAGCTTCAGCTCTTAAAATAGCCGCCTCTTTTTCTCCTTCAGCCCTGGTAATTGCACTCTGACGGTCACCTTCGGCTTGTAATATTACTGCTCTTTTTGTTCTTTCAGCATTCATCTGCTTTTCCATTGCGTCTCTGATATCCGCAGGGGGCTTGATATCTTTAACTTCAACCCTGTCTACCCTGCAGCCCCATTTGTCAGTTGCTTCGTCAAGAATCTGTCTTAGCTGGGTGTTTATGTTATCCCTTGAGCTGAATGTATTATCCAATTCCATCTTACCAATGATATCACGTATTGTCGTTGCAGCCAAATAAGCTATACCTCTGTGCAGCGAGTCAATTTCATACACTGCTTTAGCTGGGTCTGTCACCTGGAAGAATACAACCGTGTCTATGGTTATAGTAACATTATCCTTGGTTATTACACCCTGGGGTGGTATATCCATAGTCTGCTGTCTCATATTTACCATAGCTCTTACATTATCAAAAAAAGGAATAATAATATTTAATCCCGGTTCAGCAACTTTATGAAACCTTCCTAACCTTTCAACTATAAGTACCTCTGACTGCCTGACAATCTTTATTGAATTGGCACCTATTATAAAAATTATGACTATAAGAATAACCGATAAAACATACATTATTTACTGACCTCCTCTTTTAATTTACTTTTTACTACTTGAGACACTATTGCTTTAACTCCATCTACTCTAATGACCTCTACCTCTGTTTCAGCCTCTATTCCTTCTTCGTTTTCCGATTCTGCCCTCCAAACCTCCCCTCCAATCTTTACTTGTCCTTGCCCTAAAATATTATTTATCTCTTGAATTACCACACCACGTTTGCCTTTCATTGCATAAACATTGCTTGGTATATCTTTTTGCTTTACTAGATTCTTAATAATAGGCCTGGTAAAAATAAGTAATACTGCTGATGTTATTATAAATGCTGCAATCTGAAGATACAAATGTACGCCCATTAAAGATAGAAGTGCTCCAACAAGCGCTCCAATTCCGAACCACATGAGTATAAATCCCGGAGTTAATGCTTCTCCTAAGAATAACACCCCCGCAATAATCAACCACTTTACAAGCATAGATAAAGTCACCGCTTTCTTTTTGTTTTAGGAATGATGAAATAATAAATTCCCATTTTAAAACTGGCTATTTCCCGTCAATACTGCGTTGTCGTCAGTTGCAATAAACCAATTATTACGCCTTCCTCCGCCTTGTCTTGACGAAAAATATCTCACTTAAAAATCGGGTTTTATTATTTCATCGTTCCTTAGCCAATTCAATTATACATTATTAAAAATATATTTAAAATAGAATAAATTTCAAAAATTGATATATTCCGATAAATTTTATAAAAACCATTTCTTGTTCTATAGACAAGCACTAAAGCCATATTTACCACATAAAATGTATTATGTAAACACTGTTCATTATTAAAGGAGGTGTCTCTATGGACAGAAGAATTTATGGTGCAGGATACGGCTTACGGCCATACAGTGGCTGTTATGGCGGCTTTGGATGTGGTTACCCATACAGTGGTTTTGGGTATGGCTATCCATACGGTTATGGCGGTTTTGGGTATGGTTTCCCATATGGCTATGGCGGTTATCCGTTTATTGGTTATGGCAGCTATGGCTATGGATTCTACGGCTACTAATCCCCCCTACCATATTTTAACAATTCTTGCTATTGGTCTTGGACCATTCTTCCTTATATTATTATTTTCATAACAGCAAAGGGGCTATATTAGCCCCTTTTTTATTTATAATGTGATATATATTATCTTTTAGTTTACAGCGCTCTCTTCTTCCAGTACAATACTATACCTGCAAGATTCCTGCCTATCCTGTCTGAAATACTCCAGCTTCCATTCCAGCTTGGGGTTTACGGCTTTTGTCAGCAGCACATTCACCGGGTTGTCGAGGCTGTTATATTTAAACCTGATATTGCAGTAAAATTCAACGTTTTGAAGTGCCATAATAGGCTTCACGCAAAATTGGCAATTATGGCCTGCATTAAATGTAACCTTTCGGGGTGTATTTTCAACAACATTTCTATAGGCATCGTAGGTAGGATTATTAACCTTCCAATATTCGGCCAACACCCTGTAAGCATCCTCAGCATTTCTTTCAGTTATCCCTAACCTCTCAATGGTCTTTTCAGCAAAATCCTTAACTGCATTTTCATCTACAAATGATAACATGGTATCAGCAGTATGCTTAACAGCACCCTCCAAACCCATCTCGGGAATATTGTTCAATTCCTGTGTAAGCAAATTGTCCCACGTGTATGGCGCTCTTCCAAATCCGTTCCATTTCTGTGATTGCTGCATCTAATTCCCCCCAGTATAAGTATATGTGTACTATATAACTTTTCCTATGACCTGTCAACATCAGGCTATATTATGCTCACGGCAAAATCATGAATGTTTA
>DHFP01000053.1 GCA_002402315.1 Clostridiales bacterium UBA4821 | reverse complement strand
CTTAGCAAGATACTGGAGCAGTCAACAGGTTACAGGCAGGTATTCATTGTTACAGAGTCTGTATTTTCTACAGATGGTACCATAGCGCCGCTTAAGGATATAGTTGAGCTATCAATTAAGTACAATGCTGTGCCGGTGGTTGATGACTCTCACGGGATTGGGGTAATCGGAAAAATGGGCAGGGGTATTCTTGAGCAGCAGGGTATAAAAGATTTTCAGGGTATTTATACAGCTTCTCTCGGTAAGGCTCTTGCAAATACAGGCGGTGTTATCAGTGGGGAAAAAGGAGTCATTGATTATCTAAGATACTACTGTCCTCACCTTGTTTATTCTACTGCTTTAGCTCCTTCGGTGCTTGGAGGCATTGAAATGGTACTGGATATTATAGATTCAGATTTTGAGGAAATCAGCAGGAGGATGTGGTTCTACAAGGATGTTATACATAATAGCCTGATAGAAGCCGGATTTGAAACGGCCTCAGGTGGAGCTCCGATAAATTCAATTCTTGCCGGCAGCCCGGAGAACACAATATTGCTTGCAAAGAAACTGTTTGAAAATAATATTCTATCAACTCCCTTTATTCCACCATCCGTTCCCATAAATGAAGGAAAGGTGAGACTGATTGCCGGAGCAAACCTAAAGGAGGAGACCATTGAAAGAGCTGCAGATATCATAAAAAAGGCAGGGAAAGCATGAAGTACTTCCTTATAATGAATCCGGGTTCCCGTGGAGGAAACAGCCGTAAATACTTTAAGAAAATATTTGATATACTGGATGGTCAAAAGGTTCAGTACGAATATAAAATAACTGCTTCCCTGGATGATGCCTACCGGTTTTCAGCAGATGCGAATCGGAAAGGATATGATGTAATAGCAGCGGTTGGAGGCGATGGGACCATAAACGGTGTGTTGAACGGCTTTTATGATGGCCAGGGCAGAAGAATTTCGTGTTCGGGTTTTGGAGTTGTCTATACCGGAACCAGTCCGGATTTTTGTAAGAGTTATAACATACCAATCAGCGTCGAACATGCTGTTAAAGTTCTCTTGAGAAACAAAACCAATAAAATTCAGATTGGAAGAATAACTTTCGCAAAGAACTATGACAGCGAACTGAATGGAAAATCCATTGAAGCATTAGAAGAGTCCCGAGTTCGTTATTTTGGGTGCTGCGCAAACATAGGATTAGGAGTATCCCTTGCGCGTACTGCAAACAGCGGTATAAGAAAAAAGGTCGGAGATTATGCGGGAACATTCCTGTCACTGATAAAAACGCTTGCTGCTTATAAACCCAGTGACTTTACCATAAAAAGTGATAATGGTCAGGAAGAAAGGATTGAAGAGGTTTACAGCATTTCTATCGGCAAAACATTTTATATTGCCTCGGGAATAAAGGTTAATAACAATCTTGAACATGGTGACGGGCGCTTCTATAACCTTACAGTAAAAAATATTAAGATGCAGGATTGGATGGATGTATTTAAAAAGATTTACAGCGGAAAGCAGTTTGTAAATAATAATGTGATTTATCTGGACTATAGCAAAGTAATCGAGATTTATGGCAATAATCAAAATCCGGAAATAGAATTCGATGGAGACCCGGCAGGGTACCTGCCATGTAAAATTGAGATGGCAAAGGAGCCGCTGGATATTATATGTGAGGTTTTATATGAATGAAGAGAGTAAAATCATAAGCCTGATATCCGGAGTTTTACCCAGGAGTACTCAGCAGATTAACAGGTTGTTTGAGGCTGATTCCGAAGTAATCCGGTATAGGGGCGGAAAGCTCCTGTACAATATTGATGAGTTTTCACAGGAAGATTTATTCCGGGATGACGACCCGTACACTTTAGGCTGGAATATAGCGGTTGGAGCAATAAGTGACATACTGGCAACGGGAGGGACGCCTCTTTATTATGCGCACAGCCTGGTTGTTAGTAAGAACTGGACTGAGGACTACATCAAATTGTTTGCAGCCGGAATTGCAGATGTCTTGAAAAAGGCTGGGGTGTCGTTTATCGGCGGTGACTTTGGCAGGTCTGAAATATGGAGATGTACCGCGACAGTTATAGGTGAGCTTGAAGGGGAACCGCTGATGCGAAGCGGAGCCAGGGCCGGAGATAGTATTTATATTTCAGGAAGGATAGGCTTGGGAAATATTGAAGCCGGGTTAAAGCTCTACGCAGATAAAAAATTATTAAAGAAATTGACTCAACCTGTTAAAAACCGGTTTGCACTCAGGATGGAAGAGGCATTAATGATTAAAGAATATGCTTCTTCGTGTATTGACACAAGTGACGGTGTATTTAATGCTTTGAATGCAATATCCGAGATGAGTAATACCGGTTATATAATAGATGACCTGCCGTACATTAAAGCCGGATTATTACTGGCAAAGGCGCTGTCAATGCCCAGGACGCTTCTCTTCCTTGGAGAATGCGGCGAGTATGAACTGCTCTTTACGGTAAGAAAAGAAATTGAGGCAGATTTCTTAAATAAAGCTAAAGAGAATAATCTGGTTTATTACAAGATAGGAGAGGTAACTGAACGGTCAGTAAGAGTACTGAATGAAGATGGAAAAAAGTATGGCTTAAGTAATTTGAACATACGAGCCAGGGACTTTGATTTTCCCAAAGAATACTTAAACGGGCTTACAGCTTTTTTGAAGAGGTGCACATTATGACGAGGCGGGTTGTAGTTACAGGTATTGGTCCGGTTACGGCACTTGGAATAGGAAAGGATGAATTTTTCTCTAATATACTTGACCGAAAAACCGTTATTTGCCAAATACCGCCCGAATATGAAAAGACATATAAATTTAAATCACGGTATTATGTCCCAAAGCCTGAATTTTCACTTTCTGAATATGGCATTTCGACCAACCAGGAAGATATAATGGGAGAGTGTGCCAGGTTTTCAGTGCTTGGAACCAGGCTGGCTTTGCAGGATGCAGGCTTTACAATAAATAATGAGGATAAGTTTTTCAAAGTTGACCGGCTTGATAACTGCAGTATTATTGTGGGCCTGGGTATGAGCAGTCTCCAAACAGCCTTTGAATCCTATCTGGCTCATCTGTTTGGGAAAGACGGCCATGTTATGGAGGGTTATGGAGAAAATGTCAGGTACAACAGGATGGTCATACCAATGTTAATGCCCAACTCCGTGTCGGCATGGGTTTCGATACTATTTAGAATTGAAGGGGCCAACCATACTGTAAATGCTTCATGTGCGTCAGGTACCTGTGCAATAGGCCAGGCTTATCTGGACATACTGAACGGCAGCTGCAGCACTGCAATAACCGGCGGGGTTGAATGCCTGCATGAAAAGAATGGAGCAATTATGCGCGGATTTGATATGCTTACTGCGCTGACCAGGTCTTCGGATGGTAAGCCCTTTCCTTTCTCAAAAAAGCGAAGCGGGTTTCTATTTAACGAGGGAGCAGGATGCATATTAATACTTGAGGAACTGCAGCAGGCAAGAAAGAGAGGAGCGCATATCTATGCGGAAATAGCCGGTTATGAATGCAATAGTGATGCATATAACATAGTACAGATGGAGCTGTCGGGAAAACAAATTATTTCTTTGCTGGAGAAAATAATTAAAGGAAGGAAGATTGACTACCTTAACGCTCACGGAACCGGGACTATAACCAACGACCAGATTGAGGCAGAGGTTATCCAACAGGTTTTTGGGGACAAAGAGTCTCAGCCGCTCATAAATTCTACAAAAGGACTCCTTGGTCATAGCATTGGAGCAAGCGGGGCAATTGAAACTGCTGTTACTGCGTTCTCAATCAAAGAGTCGAGAATTCATGGAAATATAATTGAGGACCCGGTAGATAATTTTAATCTGGTAACAGAACCGGTGAATGTCTCCATTGACTATGCTTTGTCTACATCATACGGATTCGGCGGACACAACGCGGCCATTCTTTTCAAGAGGTATGAGGAAAATGGATAACGTTTTAATAACAGGTGCGGCAGGTTTTATTGGGAGCCACATTACAAATGTATTTTGCGAGAATGGTATAAGGGTAGGTTGTCTGGTAAGGGAGAATAGTGACATCTCAAGTATTAAGCACTTACTTGTTGAGCTTAGAAAGGGAGATATAAGCAACCTGTCAGGCCTGATAGAGGCATTCAAGGGGTTTGACTGCGTAATACATAATGCTGCATATGCCAGGGATTGGGGGGAATATGAGGATTTCTACAAAAACAACGTGGAAGGGACCTTGAATGTTCTCCGGGCGTGTTCTGAGAATGGAATTAAGAACATTATTATGACTGCATCCATCTCGGTGTATGGGGAAGAAGACTGCAAAACAGTCAAAGATGAGAATTCACCTTACAATTCTCACTACCGCTATTTTGCCGGCAGGGTATTCCCTTGCAAGCTTAATTATTACCGTGATACAAAAGCGCTTGCTGAAAAGAAGGCAGTAGAGTATGCCGGAGAACACAATTTGAACCTCACAATATTGGAGCCGGTTTGGGTTTACGGGGAAAGAGAGTTCAATACAGGGTTTTTTGAATATATGAAGACTGCTTCAAGCGGCTTACCATTTTTGCCGGGGTCCGAAAAGAATAAGTTTCATATAGTTTATGCCGGAGATTTGGCCAGGGCATATCTTCTAGCATATAGGAAGCAGCTGCAGGGAATAAACAGCTTTATAATAGGCAATCAAAAAGCCGAGCTGATGGATAGAATTTATACTTTATTTTGTGAAGAGATTGGGGTTAGGAAACCTAAAAATCTGCCCAAATTCATGGTTTATCCTATTGGATTTATTTTGGAACTGGTATATACAGTATTTAAAGTGAAAAAACCTCCCTTGCTTACACGGGGCAGAGTGAACATGTTCTACGATAATATCGGGTTTTCAACCGGGAAAGCCGAAAGTATACTTGGATTTACAAATGAATATAGTTTGGAAGAAGGAATTAAAAGGACGGTAAAGTGGTATAAAGACCGGAAACTGATTTAGTACTATTATGTTACCCAGGAAAATAATGTCTTCCGGCTAGTTTCAAATAGCATCGGAAAAGTGCCTTATGGGGAAACGTCTCTATGGTAGTCTAACGGCATTTTCCTCAGAAGTATTCCTTGAGGGTCAAATGAAACTATCCTCCAGAAATTATTTTCTTTCTACAATTAACTAATCTAACAAAGTAGAGTTAGGTGGTGTATAAATATGGTAGAGGTCAAGAATATAACCGGCACAAAAAAGAAAATATTTAACCTCAGGGTCAAAACTGCGGTATTTTTTCACTTTATTCCTGAACTAATAAAAGGAAACATAACCTTTAAGAAATTTACTGTGTTTTTGAGAAGGCTTCTATTTTTCTTATCAAGAATGCAGCACAACAAGTTCGTAAAAATAGAGGAGAATACAAGGGTTGACCTGTATGTTCCGGGCTTTCCATCCAAAGCCTTTTATACAGCTTGTAAAAAGTTTATGGTGTTTGAACAAAAGTTTCCTTGTACTACTATTCTAATTTCTGTTACTTCTGCATGTATGTACAAGTGCAAGCACTGCTATCAAAAGTTTGATAAAGGCCAGGATATAGATATAAACATTTTGGTTGATACAGTGAAAAAACTTCAGGATATGGGAATTGCCTTCTTTAATATTGAGGGGGGTGAACCATTTTTAGTCTATGATAGATTAAAGAAGGTGTGCGAAGCTATTGATGACAGGTCGGAAATATGGGTAAATTCAACCGGCTATGGCATAACGCTTGAAAGGCTTTTGGAGCTAAAAGAATTAAATGTTACGGCAATAATGTTTTCCCTGCACTGTTCAGAGCCCGAGGGGTTGAATGAGTTTATGGGAAATAATGATGCGTGGAACACAATGCAAAAAGCCATTGATTTATGCCATGAGGCAGGTATTGCTGCAGCCTTTAATACGTGCCTTCAAATAGAGGACTTTTATAACGGTACATTTGAGAAAGTAATGGAACGTGCAAGCGAATTTAAGGCAGCTATTGTCCAGTTAATAAAGCCAAAGCCGGCAGGAGGCTGGCTGGAATCAGGGGTAAAAGACTTTGGTGAAAAAGGATTTATACATATAAAGAACCAGGTAAACAAATACAACCATGATCCAAAGTATAAGGATTATCCTTCTATTTCTGCCCAAATACTTGAAGAGGACAAAAGTGTTTTCGGGTGTACTGCGGGGGGGACAGACAGGTTTTATATTAATGCAAAGGGAGACCTTCAGCCGTGCGAGTTTCTAAATATTTCTTTCGGCAATATCAAAACCGATAACTTTGAAGCTATATACAGTAAGATGAGAAGCTGCTTTGAACCGCCGTGTGAATGCTGGCTGTGTGAAAAATATTCAAGTGAGATTTTAAAGCTTTATAGGGATAATAATCTTAAATCGCTGCCACTGCCTCCGGGTATGTCGGAAGAGCTATATACCGGATGGGAACGCGGTGAAGAGACTGAAATGTACAGAAGTATTAACGACATTCTGGAATAAGGAGATTATATGGCTTTATTTTTATATTTTGCCACATACGGAAAAGATGCACCCGAAAAAATATGTTATATAAGTTGAATTAAGTATTTTG
>DHFP01000114.1 GCA_002402315.1 Clostridiales bacterium UBA4821 | reverse complement strand
GGTTTGGAGTCAGATTAAAAGCAAGTGCACCTTCAATACACATGATAAGGGCAGACATTCAAACAGAGGTTTCACCTATAGTTGGTACTGAAAGACAATCAGAAGAGTTGGTAAATTACCTGCTGAAAGAATTCGAAAGTGATACCAGCAAGATATGGGAATCAAATATATTTGGTAAATCACTTCATGAGTTAGTCAATGAGGGTCTGCATAATAAACTGTTTAGAATGCCGGAAGATGCACAAATGAAGCTGCAGGAGACTCTAACCAAGATAATTAACGAAGGAAGCGGCGGATTGATATGCATAATATTATGAGTTTAGGCGAGGGTTAAAATCCTCGCCTTTAGTTATTTGAACGTAAGCTTTTCATTATCTCTTTAGTTTGGTCTGCCTTATTCATTGTTAATAGATGAATTCCATCAGCTCCATGACCTATAAGGTCATGGAGCTGGGCAATAGCATAGTCTACTCCTGCTTTTGAGAGATCTTCGGGATTGTTTTCATATTTATTTATTAATCTAATTAGTTTCTTTGGTAGGGTAGCTCCACACATTAAGGTAATCTTTTTAATTAGTTTTGTATTGAATACCGGCATTATTCCTGCAGATATAGGACAATTGATTCCTATGCTGCGGGCATTCTCAAGAAATGATAAAAATATTTTGTTATCAAAAAAAAGTTGAGTTACTAAGAAATCGACACCGGAATCAACCTTTAATTTGAGGTTTTGAATATCAGTTTTTTTATTATCAGCTTCAATATGTCCTTCAGGGTAGCATGCTGCTGCTATGCAAAAATTAACAGTAGTAGAATTTATATATGTTATTAAATCTTGAGCATGTTTAAACCTCTGGTCACAAAAATTGAAGTCAGAAATATCTTTAGGTATATCACCACGTAGTGCCATTATATTTTCAATATTTTGTTCTTTTAACGATTGAAGTATACTATCAATATTATCTGTTGTTGAAGCAACACATGTTAAATGAGACAAAACTTCAATATTATAGGTATTTTTTATACTGGATGATACTTCAGTGGTTCTAATACGGGTTCCGCCACCGGCTCCATAGGTAACACTTATAAAATCCGGGGATATGTTTTTGAGGTCATCCAGAGTGTTTAAAATAGTATCCAACGGTAAATCAGGTTTAGGAGGAAATACTTCAAAAGAAATTACAGGGTTTTTATGTCGAAATATATCAACAATTTTCATGGGTACCTCCGCTATATCTATTTAAAGATTTTTATATATTTTACTATTTTTAATACACAAATACAACGCAATAGTGTAAAATTGATTATAGGGTTTAAGACGTACTAGTGATTATAAGCAATAAAGAAAGTAATCACAATCAAAGGAGGAAGGTCATGGAACAGAGTAGCATTAGTCAAGGTATAAAAGTACTAGTCGTCGATGATTCTCTGTTAATCCATAAGATTATAAAAAAATGATTGAGCCGGAAGGGTGCGAAGTATGTGCTGCTGCAATAAATGGAAAACAAGCGGTAGAGATGTTTGAGCAATTTAAACCGGACATAGTAATCATGGATATTAATATGCCAATTATGAATGGCTTAGAGACAGCCAAAGGGATAAAGGTATTGGATTCAGATGCTAAAATAGTTATTCTTGAGTCAGCAATAGATAAAAATGTATTGGAGCAGGCAGAGCAATTAGGAGTGAAGTATTTTGTAAGTAAGCCGGTGGAAAGGGAAAAGCTGCTGAAGAAGTGTTTGACTGTATGCTGGATATTAATAAGAAGATTGAGATTATAGGCAGTCAAGAACAGATATTCAATGCCGATGGTTATGCGGCAGTTGTAGGTTTTACAGGCAAAATAAACGGATGGTTTGTATTAAACATGGGTACTGAAGTTGAATGGAAGGTTGCAGAACGTGTTAACAGGGAAAGTTATGAAAACAAGGATGACCCGTTTATCGGTTATTCAGTTCAGGAGCTTGCAAACATCATTTGTGGTAATGGAGTCACCAGGGTTAATAATACTGAAAGAAATCTAAAGATGAGAATAACACCTCCCGGATTGTTTAGATGTGCAGCTACATCAATGCTTGTATATAATCAGGATGTCTACCAGGGTATCATGAAAACAGAACTGGGAGATGTTTATATCAGCGTTATATTTGAATATTAATTCAATAATTGTTTTCAAACTGCAAATACTACGTCGAGGAGTAAGTAAAGGGCATGTTGTTTGAGAGTTTTAAGGTGAATTCAAAATTAGAAATTTTGGTGCAAGAGATTGAAAGAGAAGTTAAAGAACAGTTAGAGGAATTTGAAAGTATTAGTGAATTTAATCAGTTAAAAGTAATAAAGGCAATGCAGGAACATAAAGTTTGCGAGGCTCACTTTTATGGAACAACAGGATATGGATACGATGATCTTGGCAGAGACACTATAGATTCTATTTACGCTCAGGTGTTTCATTCGGAAGATGCTCTGGTTAGAACTCAGTTCGTCTCAGGTACACATGCATTAAATGTTGCACTTTGGTCGGTTCTAAGGACAGGTGATATGCTGGTATCAGTAACCGGCAGACCTTATGATACATTGGAAGAAGCTATTGGCATAACTGGGGGAGGGGCTGGGTCTTTAATTGACTTTGGAGTAAAGTATAAGGAAATTGCACTTCTTGAAGATGGTAATATGGATTATGGCTCTATAGAAAGAACTCTCAGAAGTGATATGGTAAAGATGGTTTATATACAGCGTTCCAAGGGATACGGATGGAGACCTTCATTAAGTATTACTGAAATTAGTAAACTAATTGAGTTTATCAAAAATATTAACAAGAGTGTTATTTGCGTTGTAGACAACTGTTATGGCGAGTTTGTTGAGAAACAAGAACCAACTGAGGTTGGAGCGGATTTGGTAGTAGGCTCACTTATTAAGAATCCTGGAGGAGGACTTGCTCACACAGGAGCCTACATTGCAGGTAATAAGGAACTTGTGAGATTAGCTGCCTATAGGCTGACTTCACCGGGGATCGGTAAGAAATGTGGAGCTACGTTGGGGACTAACAGGAGTATTCTTATGGGTCTCTTTTTTGCGCCCCACATTGTTTGTCAAAGCTTAAAAGGCGCTTTATTATGTTCTGCTTTGATGAGAAAATTAGGCCATGAAGTATCCCCAACTCCGGAAGAACCAAGGACTGATATTATTCAAGCTGTAAAATTTGCAGATAGGGAGAGCGTGATTGCTTTTTGCCAGGGGATACAGAAAGGTGCAGCTGTTGATTCACACGTAATACCACAGCCATGGGACATGCCGGGATATAGTAATGAGGTTATAATGGCTGCCGGGACATTTGTTCAAGGAGCCTCAATAGAAATGAGTGCAGATGCACCTATCAGACCTCCGTATATTGCCTATATTCAAGGAGGATTAACATATACACATGCTAAGTTAAGCATATTAATGGCGGTACAGGAACTAATAAACAGAGGACTATTGACAGTTAACAGTTAAAATGGGAGGAAGAATAATGCAATCGCAAGAAGGACTTGAGGTTAAAGCAGTAATTGAGATTGAGCAAAATAGTGAGCTTTATAGGCTGGTAGATTTCCTAAATAAGAATTTAAAGTCCAAGGGAGTCATTTTTGGACTGACCAAGAAAAATGAAAAGATGAATATTACATTATATGAGTTAGAAAAATAGATGGGAGCCAATAAGATGAATCCAAGAAGCAGTGACTTGTTACAGAGGATACAAGGTTCTATACATAATTTAAGTAAAGGTCAGAGATTGATTGCGGGTTTCATAACCAATCAGTATGAAAAAGCGGCATTTATGACGGCAGCCAAACTGGGTGAAGTTGTAGGGGTCAGTGAGTCTACTGTTGTCAGGTTTGCAATGGAACTTGGGTATGAAGGTTATCCAAAACTCCAGAAAGCTCTGCAGGAAATAGTTAGGGGTAAACTAACCTCAATTCAGAGGATGGAAGTGTCAGCAAATAGATTAAATGAGAAGAACATATTAAGAGATGTTCTGATGTCTGATATTGAAAAGATCAGGCTTACTATAGATGAAATTGACGACGAGAGCTTCAATCGGATTGCAGACTGTATACTGGCTGCCAGAAGGATTTATATATTAGGAGTTAGAAGCTCTTTTACACTTGCAAGCTTTCTTTGGTTTTACTTAAACTTTATGTTTGAAAACGTTACACTTGTTAGTACATACAGCTCAAGCCAGATGTGCGAGCAGATGTTTAAGGCAGAACCGGGAGATGTAGTGATAGGTATGAGTTTTCCAAGGTATTCAAGAAGTACGGTTAAAGCAATACAGTTTGTTAAGAATCAGGGTGCAACAGTTGTTACCTTAACAGATAGTATACTTTCGCCGTTATCCGGTTACGCAGATCACATAATAATTGCGAGAAGTGATATGGTATCTTTTGCAGATTCCCTGGTTGCACCACTGAGCGTAATTAATGCTTTAATTGTGGCTTTAGGTATGAAAAAGAAGGATTATATTTATAATACATTTAACGAACTTGAAAAGATCTGGGACGAGCATGGAGTTTACGAAAAGCTTAGCGGCAATAATGAAAACAGTTCTGAAGACTGATGTGATTAAATATTTAAGGAGTGCTGGAATTTTATGAAGCAGGTTATGGTAATCGGGGCAGGACCAGCGGGCTTATTTGCAGCTATCCATGCAGCCAGGACGGAAGCGAAAGTAAAGATACTGGAAAAGAAAGATAGACCTGCACGAAAGCTTCTTATTACTGGTAAAGGAAGATGCAACCTCACCAATCAGGCAGATGTACAGGAGTTAATTGAAAATATCCCCGGGAACGGGGAATTTTTGTATAGTGCATTTTACAGATTTACTAACTACCAATTGGTAGAGTTTTTTAACAGCCTTGGGGTGAGGACAAAAATTGAGCGTGGAGGAAGAGTATTTCCTGAATCTGATAAAGCGGTTGAGGTTGTAGATGCATTAGTTAAACATGTAAAAAACAGCGGTATAGAAATTATTTGCAATGCACAAGTTGACGAGATAATTGCCGGGAATGGTCAAGTTAAGGGAGTCAGGTTGAAAGATAAGGAAATACTTCTGTGTGATTCGTTGATCCTGGCAACAGGAGGAATGAGTTATCCAGCTACGGGCTCGACCGGAGATGGGTATAGAATGGTACAGGAGCTTGGACATACTATAATTTCCCCTAAGCCGTCACTTGTTCCACTGGCAGCAAAAGAAAGCTGGGTAAAGGAGCTGCAAGGCTTATCTCTCAAAAATGTTGCAATTAAAATCTTGTATAAAGAAAGAAAGGTCTTGTATGAAGATTTTGGAGAAATGCTATTTACACACTTTGGTGTGTCAGGTCCTATAATTATAAGTTCAAGCAGGCATTTACTAGACATGTTTTATTCAGATGGAAAGCTGCGGGAAGTAAATGATGATGTTAAACTGTTTATAGACCTTAAGCCTGCTCTCACACCAGAGAAACTGGATGATAGGGTTCAACGGGATTTTTTAAAGTATACAAATAAGCAGTTTAAAAATGCTCTGGTTGATTTACTGCCCAATAAGTTGATTCCGGTAATAATTGCGCTTAGCGGAATAAAACCTGACAAAATGATTAACCAAATAACTAAACCTGAAAGAACTAATTTGGTTCAAATACTAAAAAAGCTTGAAATAATAATAAAGGGTTTCAGACCTATTGAAGAAGCCATTGTAACTGCCGGAGGGGTGAAGACTGACGAAATTAATCCTTCAACCATGGAATCAAAGCTAATAAATGGGTTGTTTTTTGCTGGGGAGATTATTGATGTTGATGGATATACAGGAGGATATAATCTGCAGATAGCATTTTCGACGGGATACCTGGCAGGAATATCTTGTGGACAGGAGGATGGCACGAGGTGCAAGAAGGATTAGTTGACTTACATGTACATACAACAGCATCAGATGGAACAATGAGTCCAAAACAGCTTGTCAAATATGCAAAACAAAAGGGTATTTCTGCTTTAGGGATTACTGACCATGACACAATTGCGGGTATTGAAGAGGCCGGAGATGCCGGAAAACTTTTAGGAGTGGAAGTTATTCCAGGGATTGAAATAAGTGTTGATTATAAAGGAGAAATGCATATACTGGGTTATTATGTTAAAGAAACTCCGAAGTTCAATAAGAAACTGGAGGAGTTTAAAGGTAAAAGGAATGCTAGAAATCTAAGAATCATTGAAAAATTGAGAGAACTAGGAATGGCTATTTCATGGAAAGAGGTTTCAGAAGCAGCGGGGGGAGAGACTGTAGGGAGACCCCATATAGCAGTGGTTTTAGTTAACAAGGGGTACACAAATAGTATAAAATCAACTTTTGAAAAATATATTGGGAAAGGTAAAAAGGCTTATGTGGAGAGGGACAAGGTAGAACCAAAAGAAGGAATTGAGCTCATATTGGAAGCTGGAGGTATACCTGTTCTTGCACATCCTAAATACTTGAACTTAGGCGAAAACCAATTAAATGATTTGCTGGAGAAATTAAAGGATTATGGTCTTTTAGGTATAGAAGCGTATTACAGCATGAACACCAAATATGAAACAGGTTTATATCTTAGATTGGCAATAAAGCATGGACTAATCACAACTGGAGGCACAGATTTTCATGGAGAGAACAAGCCGGAGATAGATATTGGAGTTGGCAGGGGAAATATGAAACTGGGATATAAAATGGTGCAGGAACTAAAAGCCAGGCATATATGTCTTTGAGAGATTTTGTATTTAATAAACTAATTTACTTTAAAGCAATAATAATATATAATTATTGACGTAATACCTTAGAGTAAAGAGGGGTACAGTTATGAATGTTAATTATCTAAATCCATTTATTGAAGCAAGCCAGAATGTAATTAGAGATATTGCAGGACTAGATTCACAATTACAGAAAGTTTATCTTAGAGGCAACTCGTTTAGTGGGGACGAAGTAATAATAATAATTGGAGTAACAGGAGCATTAATTGGACAAGTAATACTTACCTTAAATTCAAAGACTATGGATATCCTGGTAAAACAAATGTACGCTGGTGATGCTGCGAACCTTGATAGCGATTTAAAAAGAAGCGCTATTGCTGAACTCACTAACATGATTGTTGGTAATGCAAGCAGCGTGTTTTATAAGAAAGGTTTAAAGATGTTCATTACAACTCCAACAATATTAACGGGTAAACATATTGTAATATCCAACAAGTATCCAATCATTTGCATACCTCTAAAAATTGAGGGTGATAATGGACTATTGGAGATAAATATTTCGGCTATTGATAATGAAAACCTGGAAACCAGAGTTTGATAGAAGAAGTATACTAAAAAAGGGAAAAAAGAAGGTGAAATTAATTGGGATTTTTTGAAAGACTGAAGGAAGGTTTAAATAAAACCAGGAAATCAATTACTGACAGGGTTGACCAGGTCTTAGCTGCGTTTGTCAAGATAGATGAAGAACTTTTCGAGGAATTGGAAGAAATACTTATTACGGCTGATATGGGTATAGACACTACTAATCGGATTATCTCCGGTCTAAAAGAGAAAATAAAACTAAGAAGAATAACTGATGCATCACAAATAAAAGATTTGCTGCAGGAAGAAATTACCCAGATATTTTCAGAGACAGAACACGGTCTAAAACTTAATACTATTCCATCTGTTCTTATGGTTATTGGAGTAAATGGAGTAGGTAAGACTACGTCTATTGGTAAAATTGCCTCCAACTTAACAAAAAAAGGAAAGAAAGTGGTCATAGCCGCAGCAGATACTTTTAGGGCAGCAGCAAGTGAACAACTGGAGGTTTGGGCAAACAGGGCAGGAGCAGATATTATAAAGCACCAGGAAGGTGCAGATCCTGCAGCGGTAGTGTATGATGCTATTCAGGCTGCAAGGTCTAGAAATGCTCATATAGTTATTTGTGATACAGCCGGCAGATTGCATACCAAGAAGAATTTAATGGAGGAATTAAAAAAAATTTATAGAGTAGTGAACAGGGAATTGCCTGATGCCGATAAAGAGGTGCTTCTGGTATTAGATGCTACAACAGGACAAAATGCAGTTAGTCAGGCAAAATTGTTCATGGAGGCTGCAGACGTAACAGGAATTGTATTGACCAAGCTTGATGGGACAGCTAAAGGCGGGATAGTTGTATCAATAAAATCTGAATTAAATATTCCGGTTAAGTTTATTGGGGTGGGCGAAAAAATTGAAGACCTTCAAGACTTTGATGCCGATGAATTTGCAAGAGCACTATTTGAGAAATAATCATATGTAAAGGGGATGAAAAAGTGAAGACTTATACGGAGTACTTATGGTTCAATACAGAAAAGGTAAGAGAAGATATAAACATTACAAAGCAGGTTAAGGAGATATTAAAGAAGAGTGAAATAAAAGAAGGCCTACTTATAATTTCAACTATGCATGCAAGTGCCGGGGTTTACATAGATGATTACGAGCCAGAGGTTAAAGATGAACTGAATGTTAAATCAGAAACAGATCAGTCAAAAACAAATACTACTGATACCGAAGAAGTAACACCGCAAAAGAATGTTGTTATCAGCCAGCAGATTGTAATTCCAATAACCTATGAAAAGTTGGATTTAGGGTTGTGACAGCAAATTTTTTATGCCGAGTTTGATGGGAAAAGAAAAAAGAAGATAGTGATTAAGATTATCGGAGAATAGTCTGGGAGTGGTTGGATGATATTAAATAGATTTAAAAGTTTAGCCAAAGCAAAATTTAGTACCAAGTTAGTACTTGTTTCGGCAGCTATATTGATATTTGTTCTTTGTTCGCTTGCTATAGATTTTAAATTTCAGTTAATGCAGTATGAAGAAATTGGAATCCAGTTTACTGATATTCTCTGGGCAAATTCGACTGCAAGTATTGTTGCTATGGGGATTAGCTTTTGTTTTATTTTTTTATGTATTCTCATCACTAACTTTATTATAAAGAGAAAACTTAGACGTTTCTTTGCCGATGAGAATATGAAGCCGGTCAAACTGCCAAACTACTCACTTGCTTTTATAATAGCAATCATTGGTGCAGTGGCGACGAAGGATTTTCTTTACCAGAATGCATTGGTCTATTTGAATGCTGAAATGTTTAATACCAGCATAAATATTGATCCCATATTTGGGAAGAATTTTGGATACTACTTGTTCCAAAGGCCTTTCTTTATTGCGCTTAGTGATTACATATCCGGTACCCTGCTTGTCGTAATAATTTATACAATTGCTTATTACGTTCTTGCTTTTGGTGCTGTATTTAATGCAATTGATATTAAATCTCTAAAGAATCATGGTGTTGTTACTCATAACGTGATTAATGCAGCACTTTTCTTTTTGGTTAAAATAGTTACTTTTGGGCTTGCATCTGAAGGTATTCTTTATTCAAAAAACGGCAGTTTCTTTGGAGCCGGTTATACTGAGGTCAAGATATGGCTTAGTATTTATACACTGGCGCCTTTTATTCTTGCATTAGTTGTAATATTAAGTTTTATCTTTCTTCTTCGAAGTAAATATAAAAAAGCGGCAATTACCGTACTGATATTTCCTGCTTATTGGCTTCTAGGTGCAGTTATAGCGGGTATTGTCCAGCTGGTATGGGTACTTCCCAATGAAGTAACGAAGGAGAAAAGTTTTATAGGGCATAATATTGAGCTTACAAGGTTAGCGTATAATCTTTCAGACAAATTGGAAGTAAAGGATTTTGATATCAGTGATTCTTTAACAACCCGGTTGAGGGAGAAAAATAAAGAAATTCTGGATAATTTAGTGATAAATGATTATTCATCAACGCTTGATGCCCAGAATCAATTTCAAAGCATCAGAAGTCCTTATAGATTTAAGGATACGGATGTAAGTATCTACAATATAAATGATAGTCCAGCACTTGCGTATATAGCAGCAAGAGAAATAGATGAAAAGAGTATAGATGAAAAATCATATGAAAATATACGGTTTAGGTATACTCATGGATATGGCGTTGTTATGAGTACCGCCAGCAAAGTGAATTCAGAAGGGTACCCGGATTTTCAAATCAAGGATGTACCCATAGTACCAGATAAGGGAAAGCTTAATATAACAAGGCCCGAAATATATTTTGGAGAGCTGACTAAAGAACATGTTATAGTTCACGTTAAAGACCAGAAAGAAATTGATTATCCTGAAGCTGACAACTATAAGGAATTCACTTATGATGGAAAAGCTGGTATAAAACTTACTCCCCTGAACAGGATATTAATGTCAATTAAGCTGGCAGACCCCAGGATTCTTCTTTTAACAAGCATTTCATCAAACAGCAAGGTACTGATAAATAGAGATATAGTGGCAAGAGCCAAGCTTATAACACCTTTTCTTAACATAGATGATGAGGATGCTTATATAGTTGTTAATAAAGATGGACGATTGATTTGGGTCTTGGATGCTTATACTGAATCACCATACTTTCCATATTCCCAGCCAACAGTTTTAGAGCGTCAAAAACGTATTAACTACATTAGAAACTCGGTGAAGATATTAATTGATGCATATGACGGAACCATGAAATTTTACGTAGTTGATACACAGGATCCTATTGTTACTACCTATAGGAAGATATATCCAAATTTATTTGAGAAAGGATCAATTCCTGAGGATATACAGCAGCATATAAGGTATCCTAAGCGTCTCCTAAAGATACAAGCAGAAATACTGGAAAGATATCATGTGTCAGATGAAGCAAGATTTGTCAGCAACAAAGATTTATGGGAAGTTACATATAACGTACAAAAAGGTAAGGAGGAGGACATTGAACCTAATTACCTGCTAACAAGATCAGCTGATACAAAAAAGCCTGAATTATTATCTGTAATACCATTTATTGCAAAGGGAGAATCCAATCTGACCGGGTTAATAGCTGCGAGGCCGGATGTATATAACAAATTGACCCTTTACCGCTTTCCTAAGACGAGGCTGTATTATGGTCCAAAGCAGATTGATCTGAATATTGACAAAGAACAAGAAATTGCAAAAACATTTAATTATTGGCGTCAGGGAGGGTTGTCAATAAAACGGGGAGATACAATTATTATTCCGCTGGAAGATGGCAGTGAAAAGTCATTAATATATGTCAAGCCTATTTATGTCTCAAACGACAGTGTTTCTGCAGTTCCGCAGCTAAAGAAGATAATTGTGGCATATCAAGGACAGGTAATAATGGAGGATAATCTTGAAAAAGCATTGGATAAGCTGCTAACATTAGAACCGTCACAAGATAATTTATTTCCGGAGTTAAGCAGTGATAAGGATTTAACTGACAGGCTGCTTAACGTTTATGGGGAAATGAAAGGTTATTTTTCCGCGGGCGATTGGGTAAACTTTGGAAAGAAGATGCAAGAACTTGATGAGATAATTGAAACCTTGAATAAAAGAAAGAATGTTGAAAATCAATAATTGCAAGAAGGCAAGTAGGGACGGTTCTTGACTTGCTAGGTGCCTAGCAAGTCAAGAACCGTCCCTACTTGCCTTTGCTATTTTCACAGAGTATTTAAGTACTCGGGTAAACGCAAACAGTACTAGAGTTATAATAACAAATACAGTTACCAACTCCAGTGACATATTATGATAGACCAGCCAGTCGTAGCTTAAAGTATCAATCATTTGTCCAAATACAGGCATATCATTATTCTTCACAATACCTGACCAGTTTAGATAAATTACAGTGTAGATAGCGGCAAATACACCCTGAAGGAATTTACCTATCAAGTATGGCTTAATACTGATATCAGTTTTAGATACTATACTGGCTACCTGGGCATGAACCGAAAGACCGCCCCAGCCAAGTATAAATGCAGCTATAGCTACTTTCTGGCTCAATGGAGCAAATGAGAGCTTGATATAGTTTATTCCTGTTGTAATTTCAAATAATCCTGAAACAAGCGGCGAGGCCATATTATAGGCAATATCAAAGTATTGAAATATAAACTTGACAAATAGGGATAAAAAATAAACTACTTTAAGATTGATTAGTAAGTTTATTATTACACAGAATAGAACTATAAAGCCGCCAATCATGAGCAAGGTATTAATAGAGCTTTTAACAGCCTCACCCAGCTTATGGCCCACATTGCTAAAGTCAATCCCTGGCGAATTTTCAATCTCCGCCATCATTCTATAAAGAATCTTTTCCTTTCTTCCAGACTTGGGAGAAATATGGATTGAGGGTTGGGCCTTATAGAATCTGAACAGCAGACCTACTGTTATACAGGCCGATAAGTGTGTTATTAGCAAGACAAGGCCAAATTCGGGCTTTACAAATATTCCTGCGGCTACAGCACCGGTTATAAAGAGCGGGCTGGAGTTGTTTGTGAAGGCAAGAAGCCTTTCTGCCTCAGATTTGGTGCACAGCTTTGATTCATACAGGTCAGCGGTGATTTTAGCGCCAACCGGATAACCACTTGGTTAACCTTTTTAGTGGGTGCATATAACAATCTTATTCATAAGTTTTTTGAATATCTAGTGCAGCAGATTTTAAAGTCTGCAGCTTGTTTTCAATTACATCCCATATAATATTTATATTTATCCCAAAATACTCATGTATCAATATGTCTCGAAGACCTGCGATTTTTTTCCACGGAATATCCTCATACGTATTTCTTACTTCTTCAGGGACTTTTTTGACTGCTTCTCCAATGACTTCCAGATTTCTTACTACAGCATCAAGCACAAGGTCATTCCTTGTTAAGTCTATTTTTGTCATTCCAGTACAGTATCTTTCAATTTTATTGATGGCAGTGATAATATCTTCAATATATGTCTTAAGCTCCCGTTGCATATATAACGCTCCTCATTATACTAGACTTTAAGGTAGGTTTTATTGAATTTAAAATAACCAAATCGATTTCACTCATAAATAGTTCTTCAAGATAGAATTTCAAATCCATATAATTGTCGAATGTTTCCTGGTTAACATCGAATTCGACAATTATATCAATATCGCTTTTATCATTTTGTTCTTCCCTTGCAAAAGAACCAAATAAAGCAATTTTCACAACATGAAATTTTTTTATTTTACTTATATTGTTATTCAGAATGTTGATGATTTCATTGGAATTATACATAACTATACTCCCCGAATAAATAAATGTGTTTTTTGAATTACTAAAGCCTACTGCTTATGTTTATTATATTATTCACGCTTGAATAAGTAAATATCAACATAACATTAAATCCTCAAATGGAAAACGAAAGGTAATCTTATTAAGTTTCCTATTTTCGGTGAGTGTAATTTCTTTTATCAATGCTCTGATTAGCCTTTTTTGGGTTTCAATGTCTGACTGCTCAAATGTCGGTATAAAATTGATTAAATGTTCAACTATCTGCTCATCCGATATTTTGAATGCAGATTTTTTCTGTTCTATTATAAAATCCAGTTTTCTTTTTTGCAGTATTTCGATTTGACTGCTCAACTTATCAATTTTTTCTATAAATATTCCAGTATCAATGTTTTTATTATCGAATAAACCAAAGTACCTTTCTCTATTGTTCTCAAGCTTATCAATTTCCTTTTGAATATTATTAATTTTATCGGTAATGGGTGCAGCATTTTCATTTTTCTTATTTCTTATAGTTTTGATTACATCTAAAATGTCTTTTTTTGTGCGGGTGAAATCTTTTAATTTTTCCAGTACAGACCTTTCAATATTGTCAGCCGAAACTGAGCCTCCGGCACATTTGGCCTTACCGAATCTGTGGTTTGTCAGGCAATTATAATATCTATATCCATGACTAATACGGCTAACCATGCTCCCGCCACATTTAAGACACCTGAGCAAGCCAACAAGGAAATAGTTGTTATTGCCTTTTATATTTTTTATGCAAGCTGGTGTATTTGATATCTTTCCTTGCACTTTATTGAATGCTTCCTCATCGATAATGGCTTCATGGCTGCCTTCAATTTCAGTATAGTTTTCACCTTTAATATTGTGGCTTATATCATGACGGAGCTTACCTATGTATATTGGATTTTTAAGGATATCTTCAACTGTATCACCAGCCCAGAGGTTTCCTTTGCGTGTACGGAACCCTTCATCGTTAAGCATAAAAGCGATTTTCTTGTAACCTGCTGAAGGTGAGGAAACGACTAATTCAAACATCCTTTTAATAACCTTGGCTTCTTCTGAGGCTACTACTAATTTTTTATCAACACTTTTGTATCCATAAGCAATGCGTCCAATTGTTTTACCAGACCTAAAGCGTTGATGAAGTCCCATTTTTACGTTTTCTACTAT
The DNA here is from genome assembly GCA_002402315.1 of Clostridiales bacterium UBA4821. Classification (GTDB taxonomy): domain Bacteria; phylum Bacillota; class Clostridia; order Acetivibrionales; family UBA4821; genus UBA4821. Next base: position 10,035 of record DHFP01000114.1, on the reverse strand, counting down.
CGTATTACGTTCAAATTCAGCGATAGAACCGAGAATTTGTAATGTCATTCTGCCTACCGGTGAGCTGGTATCGAATTTCTCTGAATAACTCATAAAGGATACATTATTGCTTTCAAATTTATCTACAAGTATAAGCAGGTCTTTGAGATTTCTTGAAAGCCTTGAGATTTTCCATACTGCAACGCAGTCGAAAAGACTTTTGGATGCGTCTTCAAGCATTTTCTGGAGACCTGGTCTATTTGCAGTCGCCTTTCCGGAAATACCAAGGTCTTTATAGATATTATAGATATTTATATTGTATAGCTTGCAGTATTGGGTAAGTATCTCAATTTGTGCGGGTATGGAGTAACCTTCCTTTGCTTGTTCTTCAGTTGAAACCCTTACATATAAGGCTGCTGTTTGAATCTTTTTTGAGGCCATGTGTTTTCACCTTCTTAATGGTAATAGGACAAATTCTCCTATCAATAAACTATTACCAGGGGGTTGATATTATGAAACTCGACCACTGGAGCAAGGATGAGCGCGATGCGCTTGAGACCTTTCTATCTATATTTATTGAGGCTGTTGAGGAAATAGAAGCTAAAAAGGAAGAGGGGTAAGTCTAATATCTTATCACTCATTTCAAAGCACTCTCCAGCATTATTTTTGCATTATTCAATAGTGGCCTTTGCAACTGGCTATATAGATATTATCATCATCAATACCATAAATTAATCGATGAACATCTGTAATACGCCGGCTCCAGTACCCAGATAGTTCATGTTTCAATGATTCCGGCTTACCTAATCCTTCGTTTCCATTTCTTTCAATATCTCGTATAAGCTCATTTACTTTCTTTAATATTTTTTTATCTTCTGACTGCCAATACAAGTAATGCTGCCATGCTATATCTGAAAAAATCTTATTCATCAAGCAGCTCCCTTTTCTGTCCTTTGCCTTTTTTTAATTGGTCTATGGACTGTAAAAGTTCGTTATAATATTCCGGATTGCTTCTTACATAGAGATTTTCTAAAAGGTTATTGTACTCTGCTTCGGACATCATAACCACATTGTCACCACGTTCACGGGTAATAATAATGGTTTCAAAATCATTTGCAGCCTTATCGCAGTATTCTTTAAACTTTTGTCTTACATTCGAATAACTTATTGCTATCATAAAAAACCACCTCGCATTTATATTGTACAATACATTGTACGATTATGCAAGAAAATTTGTTACAAAATAAAAGAACAATATTCGCCAACGCTTCATGATTTTTTATTTCTCCCGATTTTTACCATTATCATTTCTCCTCGGATATTATTTTTATTATACCGGATGCTCCATCCATTTCAACAATATCACCGGTTTTGAGCTTTTTAATCAAGCCGGGAACGCCAACTATGGCCGGCAGGCCTAACTCCCTTGCAACGATTGCAGAGTGTGAAAGGATACTCCCTCTTTCAATAAGCAGACCTAAAGCAGATGGGTATAGCGGCACCCAGCCAGGGTCTGTCCTGGAGGCAACAAGTATCTCGCGATTTAATGACATGTTATCTGAAGGATTCAATATTACTTTCACTTTCCCTCTAACAACACCCGGGCAGCAGCTAATGCCTTTTAAAACATTCGGGTCTTCATCATTTAAAAGAGATGCAGATGACCTGGAAAAATAAAAATCATTACAGTAGACCGGCCCAAACGTCTCTATTCTGTCCGGAGGTTCATCCGCAGATTCATAATTTTCGTACTCCTTTTTCCTCAAGGAAATCAAGCCCTTTAAATTTAGGGTCATTGAAGTTCCGGTAATAAAAGAGTAAATCTCATTCATAGTAAGATAAAAAATATCGTCCGGTTCTTCAATCACTCCAAAATCCATAAACCTGTGTGCAATTCCAATAAAAATCATTCTTGAAATACCAAACATCTTTGTCCGGGCAAACCTTTGATACTCTCTGAATGCCACTGCTTTTTTAGTAAATTCCACAACAAACTTGAAAATCATTTTCCTGATAGGATGGCCTTTAAGCTTTTGTTTCACTTTTCTCTCGGCATTTTTCCTCAGTTCGATTTCTTTTTTATCTATTTCATCGGGATCAATTAATGGACCTGTGAGGTAATTTTTCAACACACTAAAAATAAATTGCGGCTTTTCCATGAGCGGAGGTGATTCCAGCTTAAGTTCATTCATTGACCTGAAGCCAAAATCATTCAGATATTGAGAAATCATTTGGCATAATTTTTTATATTCCTGAGGTGCTTCATAAACTTCTTCAACGAAATTTTTTGTAAGTTCATCTTCATTAAGATTTTTAAAATCCTTTACAAGACTATCATACTGCCTTATAAAGCTTGCTATTTCCTGCAGCTTCTTCAGAGGCAACGTACTTTCAACATTGCCCTGACCCGCAACAAGTTCATTTTGCAGTGAGCCTGTATCGTCTAATTTCCACTTTTGAATAAGGAGTTTTAAAACTCCATAAAAGATCATAGCCATAAAATCGTTAATAATCGGAGCTTTCCAATTTCTTAGAACGGTAATTTCAAGCTCATAATATATTTCAACAAGCTTATGAGCATTTTCATTTTTTAAATCATATTTAAAATACTTGTTAAACATCTGAGAGTATATGTCCATAAATTGATTAACTTTTTTCTTAATAGTTATAAACTGCCAAAAAAGGTTTATTCCCGACCATATAAGCTGAGGAAATTCTATGAAATATTTCTTCAATTTATTTGATTCTTTAAAATCAACAGGATTAAAATCTATTTTTTCCTTAACCCCCATCATTTGTTCCATAAAGCTCCTGTTGTAATTGTAACCGGGCAAAAGAGAAATAAGCCTGCACCAATTTTTAATATTGTAATAAACACGTCCATTGAGCAGGCCCAGCATATTTGCAAAATAGAAATCGTTTTCTATAATTTTTTTCTTTGGCACTTTCAGGACTTCACAGAATTGGACATAAACCATATGATAGGCATTCAATGCAAAGGAAAAAGTAAGGGGAGATGTTACGCCGGAATAGCTTTCAGTAATGTTTGAATTATCCCATATGGTTTTGTAATCCCTTTCGGAAGGATAAACCTTATCTATGGTGGTAATTGGCCTTGACTGCAGAATATAGAGATTTTTACCGGAGTCGATTGTCCATTCAATATCTTGAGGCTTGCCGTACAGTTTCTCAATCCTATTGCATACATCAGCAAGCATAATAATATCTTTTTCCATCAGGCAGGGTTTATCCTGCAATCCCTGTTCTACTTCAACTTTAACGGTTCCATGCCCGGTTTCTTTTTTGAAAACTAATTTTTCTTTTTTTGATGTAATTTCGGATCTTGCTATTTTAATAAATTTATCCTTGTAGCATACATATTGGTCGGAATTTAGCTCGCCTGACACGATACCCTCACCAAGACCATAAACAGCATTAATTAGAAGTTCATCGACCCTTTTGGTAATAGGGTTTGTAGTAAAAGTTATTCCGGAGGTTTTTCCATCAATCATTTTTTGGATTACTACAGCAACTTTTACATCATCCTGAGGAATATTTTTGGCATTTCTATAGGCAACAGCCCGGTCTGAAAAAAGTGAAGCCCAGCATTTTACTATTGATTCCAGAATTTCATCTTCTCTCTTGCAAAAAAGGTAGCTGTCCAACTGGCCGGCGAAAGAAAAATCTTTTGAATCTTCCGTAGTCGCACTTGAACGTATAGCAAGAAAACACTCTCCTATATTTTCTTTTATTTGATCCAAAATTAATTTTGAAAGTTCTTTCCCGAGATTATCCCTGTTAAATAATTCCCTGATTGCGGATGCGGTTTTAGATATTGCAGCCGGGGTAGAAACGTCTATATTTTCTATAGCCTTCACATATCTATCACCGAGATTTTTTGTATAATAAGAAAACATCTCTGTTGATATGACTATAAATGGCGGAACATTGCATCCGTTCCCTGATAAAAAAAACAGATTTAAACCCTTTCCGCCCACTATGTTTATATCATTTGTTTGAATAGTATCTTTATTTGTAATTATAAAATTATACATGGCTCCTCCATAATTATCTAAAGAAAATGAAAGTTATCACCGGAATAGTTAAGTAAAACAGAACCAGATAGAGAGAAACTACATTCCGGTAAAGCTGTGCGAAAAACTTTTCCGGTTTGAAACTGTATTTTATTCCGAAAAAAGCTACGGTTAATGTGATTGAGCCTATTAATATTTGCAGTAGATTTATGCCTTGGGATTTTATCAAAATGTGAGTGACAGAAATATATTTTATTGATAGAAAAAAAATTATAAATGCCAACATCATATTTGAAGAAAGAAGCAAAAATGCTCCGACAGGCTTTAATCTTCTTGAATAAGAATCGACTCCTTCCCTCTCCTCTTCAACACCAAAGGTTTTCCTTCCAAACTCATAAACATTAAATACAAACCAATTGCATAAAGTAAGGAAAAATAATACTTTAGGCAGTTCAAATATTGCGTAGCCGGCCGACATTGAGTATATTAACAGTCCCGTCAGAGAAGCCGAAAGGGTATGTGTAACCGCATATAATTCCATCTTGGGCCTCAACCAATCACCGATGAAAAACTCCAGACGCATAATAAGGGTAAACGCTAAGACCAGGATGTAAGAAAAAAGTATTTTCCAGCCCAATGAGCATGCTAAAATTATTTCGGTAATAATACATAATAAAATACCGAAGCCGTATTCGGTTGTGTTTAACAAGCCTCTTGGAAGAGGTCTTTCTTTGTTGACCAGTTTATCAATCTCAAAATCCTTAATATCATCAAAAAGCCGCATATGAAAAAATATGAGCCAAACCAATAGAAAGCCTGTTAATATGGCAATATTATTCCGCTGGAATTCAGAAGGATAGTACATGTAAGCTATTGCCGCATTTGCAGAAAAAAACGCTGCAATCGTGATGGTATTCGCTAAAGGATTAAACCTCTCTTTTATAAATTGGCACCATCTTAATAATATTCCCATTTTCCAGCTCCTTCAATTAAACTAAAATTAATGATTTGGGCGTTTTATTTTACCTGTTGTGGTTTTTTCAAATTCGCTTTCCCTTATCTCAAACTCACGAATTTGCTTAAATTTAGGCAATTTTACGTTCAATTGGTCAATATTGGACTTTATTATGGCTTTTAATTCACTATCGCTTAAATTCCCGTTATGTGTCTTTAATATAAGCTCTCTATTTAAAACAATAGATGCAATAATTGAGGTTTCGCTGTCTGTATTATCCCTTCCCCATACAACTGATTCCTTTATGTATGGTATGTTGTTTAACAGCATTTCGATTTCCTCAGGAAAAACCTTTTTACCGCCTCTGGTTACGATAAGGCTCTTCTTTCTTCCGGTTATGTGTAAATAATTATCTTTATCTAAAAAACCGTAATCCCCGGTACAGAGCCATCCATCTTTTAAAATCTCTTTGGTTTTTTCTTCATTTTTATAATATCCCAGCATAACAGTTGGGCCTTTGACCAATATTTCACCCATGGTATCTCCGGCTTCTTCTTCAATTTTAACTTCGACTCCGGGAAGAGGCATACCTAAAGAACTTGCTTTTTTATTAAAATCACCATTTAATGTTATAACCGGTGAGCATTCAGTCATTCCGTAACCTTGAATAACTAAGAATCCAAAATCATTAAATCCTTTTTCAACCTCCTCATCCAGGGATGAAGCTCCGCATATTAAAAGCCTCATCTTTCCGCCGAATTTTTCATGAAGAGCTTTAAAAAGTTTTTTTGATATATCAATATTAATTTTTTTTAAACATCTGTTCAAGGCAAGAGCAGTTTTTAAGTTTTTCTCAATCCCTTTATTTTTTGCTTGTTCCCAGATATTTCTATACATCGTTTCAATAACAAGCGGCACGGACAGCATGGCAGTAGGCTTATATTCAATGAGGTTATTCATTATCTGTTTTATCCCATCAGAATAAGTAATAGCAGATCCTTTTGAGATGGGTACTAAAAAGCCGCAGGTACACTCATAGGCATGGTGCAGAGGAAGCACTGATAAAAATACGTCTTCTTTTTTTATATCAACCACTTTATTTATTGCAATAATATCCGAACAAATGTTTTTATGCGAAAGCATCACAGCTTTTGAGCTTTCGGTAGTTCCCGAGGTAAACAGTACGACACTCATAGCTAGAGGATCAATCTCAGCATCTATAAATTCCCTGTAACCGGAATTCAAAAGCTCCCTTCCCTTAGCTAACAGCTCACTTATGGTAAGAAATCTATCAGTCGAGTTGTTTTCATCCATATTAATAAAGAATTTTATGTTCTTAATGCAGTTCGAAATGTTCTCCATAACCGGTATATATTTTGATGAGAATATAACAGCATTGGCATCTGACCTTGTAAGAAGATTCTGTATTTCTATTTCAGGCAGCGCTTTATCAAGCGGAACAATCATACCTGTCCCGTTCATCACTGATAGGTAAGAAAGCGCCCATTCATAGCGGTTCTCGCTAATTAATGCAATCTTCTTGCCTTTCAACCCAAGGTTTATAAGTGCAGAACCCAGACAATCAATATCGTTTTTGAACATTCTATATGATACCGGCCTGTACTCTATATTTTCTTCTGCCTTTCTTTTTAGGATAAAGGCGGGTTTATCGCCATGCTTTTTTACACTGTTTTCAAGCATCATTTTCAAGTCACTAAACTCATCAACGGTATAATACCTCAAATGCTTCAAATTTGATCACCCCCTGCCTAAATCAATTAAAATATCTTATGAGCATTATGAATCCCGATAACACAAAGGCAATACCTGCATTTACCCAGCCGCTCCCGGCATCAACAATTTCATAATGCATATATTTCTTTAATTTTGAAACGGCAAAAATGCTAATCAATAAACTAACCGCATACAACAAGATTGATTTGATATTTAACATGCTGCCGTAATTTAAATAGTTTAAACCCACTCCCGGCAGTAAAATGAATGCTGACGCTTTAATAAATGAAATTATCATAGATTTGCCTTCAGTATATTTTTTAAAATAATTTAAACGGATGTAGGTATTCATTCCTAAATGACAGGCAAATGCACAGGTAAAACCATAAAAAAACAATTCTTTCATTTGCGTTACTGCAGCTAGCCAAACCCAGAGAAGCCCCACTGCAATGTTACTCGTGACTATGTGATAATCCATTACCTGTTTCTTTTCTTCTTCAGTCAAAGACGGTAAAATAGAATAAGTAATAAAAAGGGCAAACGGAGCAAAAAACCATGACCATCCACCCAATATAATAATTATATAAGTGATTAATAACCCGNNCCGCCGATAACTCCTAACCGGCTTAAAGAGCCGCGTTTATTCCAGTAAAACGCGAATATTGCAAGCAATGTTATAAAAATTAAACTATTTTTTAATTTCTCAACGTTCAAATTAATATGTGAGACAAGAAATGCGTAACCTAAAAGAGGGATAAGCAGGTTATCATTACCATTACAGGATATTACCTCAATGAGTGCCACGAGTAATCCCATAATCAGAGATAGTAGTAATGTTTCTGCCCGCCCAATATTCGTAAAAAGAAGAATTGGAACCAAAGTACTCATAAAAGCAACTACAAAAAAAACAAAAGTTCCTTCCGGGCTTTTGGGATCTTCTTTTTCACTGGCTAAATTTTTCCGGCCATAGCTGGAACCGATTAATGCAGCTGTACTGTCGGCAAAAGTCAGCATAAGGATTGGAATTGAGTAAAGGATTTTGTCGCCGTTTGCCATACAAAATAAAATAACTACTGAAATAGGAAAGTATATCTCACCTAAGGATTCTCTTTTAACTCCATACAGTACAGACCCTACACTATTTTTTAGAGAACCCATGAACCTCACGGTAAACATTGCACCTACGGCTAAAATGCCCAGCAGCAATACAGGCCATGGTTCACTAAAAAGCCAAGGGAAACTTAATGTGATGCACCCCATCAGTACATGCACGGCTTTCCTTGGAAGCTCAGGTTCCGGATGGTATTTTTTTTCATATAGTTTTATACCGCCCATAACAAAGCCAAGAACAGTTAATACTAATATTATACCAAGCCAGGGTGAAATCATTGTATTATCTCCTCAACCCTAAAATTACTGTAAAAGAAAGCTTTATCCTGAGAAAACAGCTCTTTTGAGAGTTTTTCATGAAAAATTATTTTGTCCTTTAAAGTGTCCGGGCACTGTCTCGGAGCAAGCATATTCCAATATGCAATTCTGGCTCCTTTTCTACCAACCTTAAGAATAAGATAATAGATTCTTTCCCTTTTTAGAATATCATCTCTTAAGACATCATACTCGACTTTACTATGGTGTCTTGGATCCATAGGAATATTATCGATTACAGCAAGCTTGTCGTATGGTATATTTTCGTTGTCAAGTATTTCCGACAGCTTTTTAAGTATAGATTCCTTGCTTTCCTTGGGACTATCAACTAAACTTACAAGAGCGTACGCTTTTTCACCCATTTTTTCATCAGGGATTCCGATAAATGCGGATTGTTTTACGTCAGGATGTTTTTTTAACAATATTTCTACTTTTACAGGAAAAAGGTATTTACCGTTTCTGGAGATTACATTGTGAACACGGCCTACAAGCCAAACATTTTGATGCTCATCAATTCTTGCAAGGTCACCTGTCCTGTGCCAAACCGTGCCGTCGGTTTCTACAATCTTAGTCTTTCTAACAGCTTGGTCATTATTGTAATATGATTTGCAGACATGCAGGCCTGAAACAATAAGTTCGCCTACTTCACCCCCGCCGGCTTCAAGGCCGTCCCAATTACGGTTAATAAGTTCTATTGGTTCTTTAATTATGTTAAGAAGCTTATATCGTAAACCTTCAGCAATATGGCCTACATTGACCCCTTCACCGTCTACCGGTTCTCCGTGTTTGGGGTAAAGTATATCTTTTAATTCTATATGAGCAATGGGTTCAACTTCAGTAGAACCGTAAAGCACCCAAACTTCTGCATTAGGTACACACTTGGAAAAAAGGCTTAAAGTATCGTTGCTGATTGGTGCTCCGCCTGTTACAACACGTCTTATATTTGTCATGGCAAGGTTGTTTTGGCTGCAAAATTTCGCAATGTTGACAATCATAGAAGGAGACAGCGTAGCACATGTGACATTGCAGCTTTTCATCTGCGAAACAAGCATAACAGGATCTTTTTCGGTCGGACGTCCTATATCGGTAACAGGTATAACCGTACTTACACCGGCTGCAATATTATTAAGTGAAAATATAGGGAATGCAGGAAGATCAATGTCTTCAGGATTGTAAGGTATACATTCGTTTAAAGCTAAATGCTGGGATATCAAAAAACGGTGTGTCCTGTTTGCACCCTTAGGTATTCCTGAACTTCCTGTAGTAAAGGTTATTAAAGCTGTTTCTTCACCTTGAACAGGTTCTATGCTTTCAAATGGCGGTGACTTTTGTAACTCTTCTAATTTTCCGGAATAATTCCCTACATGGGGGCCAACAACAATTTTTATGGGTATTTGGTTCAGTTCAGGAACATCTTTGCAAAAACCGAACGCCTGTTCAAAGCTTATCATTGCAGTTGGATTAACAACCTTGGCACTTACTCCCAGGTGTTCCCTCCTGGCCCATGAATCTAAAAATACAGCTCTTGCACCTATCACCATTATTGCAGACATAACCTGGTACAGAACTAAAGACATAGGCACAAACAAAATGACGCAGTCCCCGTGTTTTATTCCGCTATTTAGTAAACCTGCTGCGGTTCTTTTTACTAGTTCGTAAAAATGCTCAAAGGTTATACTTTCGTGAGGAATGTTCTCATTTATTGACGGCCACTCTAAATCAGCCATATTGCTTGTCCACTTCAAAGCGGTTTCACGAGGTTTTCTCTCGGCATTTTTCTTTAGAAGTGAAATAACATTATTTCTTGCATCTATTCCGTCAAAAAATCCGAAATGCTTGTTGGACAAATCATCATAACTTACCATATTATTCCTCCTTAGATTCAATAATGTTTATAATCAGCTTAGC
>DHFP01000241.1 GCA_002402315.1 Clostridiales bacterium UBA4821 | reverse complement strand
TTGCGAACAAAACTTGACATGGCCACATGAATTTATGCATGTAATTGATGTAATTTTATTTGTAAAAGCTAAATTGGATAAAATAGAAGCCGAGTATAAGAGCGGGAAATTAACAGAAGCTGAAGCCAAAGATAATATTCGGAAGGCATTTAATAGAGCGATGAAAGCTTCCAAAAATCTCAGGGATAATTTTATAAGCCAATATATGGAAATTATAATTAATGGGATAAAGGAATTATTCCCTGAGTATGGGATAGATCTTTTCTGGCAATGGGTTTTAGCCCCGTATTTAAGAGACTTAGCTAGTTTTGCTCATTAAGGGGGTGGTAGGATGAAGAAAAGGACGATAATTGCTTTGGTTTTTCTTATATTGAGCCCCGTTATTATTCCTTATCTTGTGCACAGACCTTTATTGCTTTATTTAGATAAGAACTTATCTGAAAAGGCAAGCTTATTGAAAGAAGGAATGAGCGAGCAAGAAGTCCTTAAGATTATGGGCAAGCCGAAAGAAAAAGAATTTATTGATTTAAGACGGGCAGTTCATTATGGGCTACCTGATAATATAAGTGATAAGTTCGGAAATCCAGATAGTAGAGTTCTAATGTATGGTTACTATGTTCCGTTTTTAGTTTTTTTTTACCGACCATTTAGAACGTGGATTCGAGTTTTTTTTGATGAAGATAAGGAGGTTGTTTATATTATAAAAACAAAAGTGCTTCAGGATGACTTGTTCCCGTTGGAAGATTCGGATAAATATTTGGGCGGGGAAAACATAAAATAATATTTAAAAATTATTAATAGACAAAGGATACATCTGTAAGGGATTGGAAAATACTCGTCTCTATAAAAGCACTTATTGATGATGAATATAATTTTACGGAATGAAGCCCATAAGATATTTTCTTGGGCGAAGATGGTGGCTGAGTATCAGCCTCAGACGGGAAAGTATTATTACTACACCACAGACCAGATTGGCTCGACCCGCATTGTGACCGATGATGTGGGCAACATGGTATATGCCGCTGCCCATGACCCCTATGGCGGAATGCAGCAGACCTGGGTTAATGTGTTCAATCCCGAGCTTAAATTCTCGGGCAAGGAGCAGGATGCTGAATCTGCCCTCTACTACTTCGGCGCACGCTACTACGACCCCACCCTCTACCGCTTCCTTAGCCCCGACCCGGTTATTCCCACAGAGCGGGCTTTGTACAACCACCAGAGCTGGAATCTGTATGGGTATTGCGGAAATAATCCTGTGAATTTTATAGAATTTAATGGAGCATATTACATTCCCTTTATTGTTTTTCTCCAAATCAAAATTACTTATTCGTATAGGGTATTGTACCTTTTCAGATATGCATACGAAGATAATGCTACTCGTGGCGTACTAATGAGCGACGATCAAGTTATATTCGGCTACACACTTGAACTTCCATGGAGGAATAACGAACCTTTTAAGAGCTGTGTGAAAGAAGGGATTTATAAAATATGGACAGATGGTCCTGAAATCATCAGATTGGAAGACAAAAACAATAGAACAGGCGTAATGATTCATACAGCTAATAGAGTTGAACAGCTTCAAGGGTGTATAGCCCATGGCTGGCGCTGGGATTCGAGCGGAAATTTAGGTTCATCACGTGATGCCGTTAGAAATCTAGTCGACTATATCAATGCAAACTCAGAGGTAACGATTAGTATCGGAATCGTGTGGGAATTTGATTTTACAATGTGGTGTTTAAACATCACGAGTGTGAAGCCATGGTGGCTTTTACAACCAGTGGTTACTGTTGAATGGACCATAGTAAAAGTAATTTAGTAATTAATAGGATTAGTTATTAATAGGAGGGGAGAAAATGTTAAATGTTATGAAACTTAACACCCAAAAAGCAAAAATATTTATCATAATGTTGCTGCTATTACTTTCATCAGTCGCCTGGACGGTAAAAGGCCCAGAACTTACATCTGATCAAAAAACACATTGGGACCAAGTTAGATTAGCTTTCGAAGCTTTTTATGAAAATCCGTCTCAAAAAGAAGCAGAAAGAATCTTGAAGGTTATGCCTGAGAAAAGGGAAATCGATTCAACAGTAGAAAAGAGAAAAGCTTTTGAGGTTATTTTTGATGAGTATAATTATGAAATATTCCGAAATGAGATTTATTCTGGGAACAAGACATGCCTTGAGGTTGCTTTTCGCTTGTATGAATTTTCCGATGGTCATTATGCTGAACAAATATGTGTAACTATAGGGATTTTGATCAGAATTAATCCCGAATTGTTTCTTTCTGGATTGAATAAATACAGGCATATATTTGAAGACAGAGAAGTACCCTACCCGGTTGGTGTGCTGCCGTCAGCATATGTAGACCGCTTTAAGGCTCAGAAGCATGAGATCGAGAAGAGGATTGAGGCTTTGCAAAAAGTCAATATTTCAGATTATATTGATATCAGGAATAGATGCATTAAACAATTGGTGGAAATCAAGCGAAAAATAGAAATTAGCCTTTTAGAAATGAGAGAGGTAGTAGCTAGATAAAAAAAATATACAGAAGAATAATGTAAACCTATATTTATGGGAGACTGTTTTTGATGGCGGATAAAAGTAATATTTACAAAGATAAGGGCGAAGATGGTGGCTGAGTACCAGCCTCAGACGGGCAAGTATTATTACTACACCACCGACCAGATTGGCTCGACCCGCATTGTGACTGATGATACTGGAAATATTGTCTATGCGGCTGCCCATGACCCCTATGGCGGAGTGCAGCAGACCTGGGGCAATACTTTCAATCCTGAACTTAAGTTCTCAGGCAAGGAGCAGGATGCTGAATCTGCCCTCTACTACTTCGGCGCCCGTTACTACGACCCCGCACTCTACCGCTTCCTGAGCCCCGACCCTGTAATCCCTACCGCCCTTGCCCTCTACAATCCCCCGCGCTGGAATCTATATGCCTACTGCCTGGGAAATCCGTTAAACTATGCGGATGGAGATGGAAAGTACAGTAAGTATGTCCATCTTAACCTTACGTTCATATTAGGTTTGAAAGTCGGTTTACCAACTGGACTGGCTTTAAGGATAGCTCAAGCGGATCAACGAGTTGATGAAAATTGGAAAACAAGCTCATTTAATTTAATCAGTGGTTTTTATTTGCATTTTCCAAATGTTCGGCAATTTGAGAGATCATTAGATATCGCCCTTTCAACCTATGACCCAGAAGTTTTAGGCATGGCCTTGCATACCATCCAGGATTTTTTTTCCCATACATTGAATGGATATAGCTTATCAACGGGTGGACATTTTTTGGCTTCAAGTTTGGGTCTAGATGATCCTGATGACCCATGGCGTGATCTGGAGCGGTTGTCATTAGTGGCGGAAATTACGGAAATGATTTTAGAAGAATACAAAAGGAGGCTAACCACCCTATTAATAAACATATCATTGACTATTTTCACAGCAGTTTTACCATGTTTAGCAATCTAGGGCCTTTTTATGCCAAAGATGAATGACATTAAGAAAAAGATTCAGAAAAGAACGGATTATAGGTACATATATTATGTTATTGCTATAGCTCTATCATTATGGTTTGCGATGGGAACATGGGGACCATTCTGCATATTTTTTTCGTGGGGAAGTGCCATACTCTTTTCATTTTTAAGGCTTCTAAGAATCTTAAGCACATCTATCGTCGCCAGTCATAATTTAAATGACTGGCAAAAACTCTTATTCGGGCTGATTTTTTTAATCTTGATGTGCTTTTTTACAATTATTTATACCATCAGTCTATCGTTAATTAACACCAAATTAAGTAAAAAATTTAAATGGAACATACCGTATCTGACTTTGGCTTATTATGCATCTGGGGTACTGGTTGCCTTTCTTGTTATGGTTCCTTACGAAGGCGAGTATTGGAGTATTTCATGGAGTTATTATGTTTACCCCGTTTTTGCAGTCATAGCTTTGTTATATGTTTTTCTTGATTGGCAATTGGCCAAGAAGATAGAGTTTATTAAAGAAAAGGAATCTCCAGACTGAAAAGAAGAGATATTAGACAAGAAGCGGATGATTAAGAAGGACATAATAGATTACAACATTATAATTTAACCAGGTTAGGATCATGGCAAAAAAATCAATTATTTATCGAATAGGGAGATTTCTGTGTTTTTGGGTGTATTTATCTCTGGGTTTTTTAATATCACTAAGCTTCATGAACCAAACGGCTGGGTCGGCCGGCCCGATGAGTTTTATCTTTTCCTGGGGAAGCGGCCTTTTCTTTCTGCTTGCCGAATTAAGTAAACTCATAGATTTTTCTAATTTAATAAATACCCCGTCCATGTTTTACCTTATTATAGCCACCTTGATGGTTGCTTATCTTATTAGCGTTGTGATAATTAATTCCAGGTTGATAAAAAAGAATAAACTTTTCCCCACCGTTACTGCTATCTATCATTTTTCGGGGGTGATTAGTTCATATTTTTTAAGGTTTAACAATTATGAGGAAGCCGGGAAAACTTATCTTTTTTTATTGATTTATCCGGTATTAAGTGCAATGGCGGTTTTATATATTTATTTGGACTGGAAGCTGGCAAAAAAATTATACTCTCTTCGGGATTTAGCACATTAAAGACATGTCCATAACCAACTTGATCATCATTTGCATGATTCAATTCTACTATGGTAAAATCTCAAGATAAGCCATTGATGGTTGAGTATGATGGTTATGGGGTATGTTTAAGGGAGTATATATACATCGGGGCAAAGATGGCGGCTGAGTACCAGCCCCAGACAGGCAAGTATTATTACTACACCACCGACCAGATTGGCTCGACCCGCATCGTGACGGATGATGCGGGGAACATTGTCTATGCCGCTGCCCATGACCCTTATGGCGGAGTGCAGCAGACCTGGGTTAATATCTTCAGTCCCAAGCTTAAGTTCTCGGGCAAGGAGCAGGATACTGAATCTGGCCTGTATTACTTCGGCGCCCGCTACTACGACCCCGCACTCTACCGCTTCCTGAGCCCCGACCCTGTAATCCCTACAGACCGTGCACTCTACAACCCCCTGCGCTGGAATCTGTATGGCTACTGCCTGGGCAACCCGATTAATTATGTCGATATTTCCGGAGGACAAGCAGAAAAGTCGCGTAGATTTATAATCACCAGGACCATTTCTGGGCCCACAGGGACTTTCGGACATTTTAGATTTGAGGGCAAGTATTTCACTATAGAGGGCGACACTCTTGAACTTCCCTGGAGGGGCAATCGTAGTTACATTAGCTGTATTCCAGAAGGTGATTATGAGGCAATTTTGGATTATCAACATAATTCTAATCAACCGAACTTGTGGGTTCTAAATGTTCCGGGTCGTGAGCGCATTTTTTTTCATCCAGGGAGCACAATCAAAGACACTCAGGGATGTATACTTATTGGGAAGGGATTTGATAACGGGGGGAGTCTAACAGGTGGCAAAGCCCTTCGAGAGGCTATTATAGCCGATTATGCCATAGAGAGGTTCTTAAGCGTTTGGTTTCAGCTTGATCGATTAAGTCGTGCTGCTCAAAAGACAAGTGCTAAGGTAGAAAAGGGAAAAGTATATTCTGAGTGGCAGTGGGTAGGATTTACTTTAGTTATCAATGGTGTAGTTTATTATTTTTATTTTCAATAAGGGGGGATGAAAATGAAAAGTTTAAAAATAAGCTATTTTAACTTTTCTGTTACATTATCTCTACTGATAATATTAGCAATTTACGGCTCGGATATCATGGCAATCAGCCATAAAGGTCAGGTTAAGGAAAAGCTAACCTTAGAAGAGGCAGAAGAAATTATAGATATATTCTTAAATGATCCCACGGCTGAGAACTTTCAGATTATAAAAGAAACGATATATCCTATTTTAAGGGGAGATGATCCAGAGACGATATCATTTGTAGCTAAATTACTTAGATATATTTTTAAATGGGATGGGATTTCCATAATTGAGAATGAGATATTTACAGGCAACAGGTACGTGGCCCTATTTGCCAGAAGGCTTTTGGATTTTTCGGATGGTGCCGATGCAGAATTTCTCTCCGGACTCTTCGGAAAGCTTATCCGGCTGAACCCCGACTTGTATCTGACTGTATTTAAAGAAGATATCAATAAAAAAGTTTTGGAAGGGACCGTCAAAGAGCCAATTTTTTTATTAGGGACTGTTACAAAGCCAATTTTTTTAGAAGGGACGGACAAGTATCAAAAATATGAACGGTATGATTTAATAAAAAGAATAGAGGCATTGAAGAGTGTAACTGACCCGGAGCTAAGGAGAGTTAGAGATTATTGCATTCGTATATTGGAAAATGAGTTATAGCGCTGATGAAAGCAGATGAAGTTTTTCGCCAATTTAATTGAAGGCTGGCGATAAAATAATGTTTTCTTACAGGTCTTCTTACCCCACAGACCAGATTGGTTCTACGCGCATTGTGACTGATGATATGGGGAACATTGTCTATGCCGCGGCCCATGACCCCTATGGTGGAGTGCAGCAGACCTGGGTTAATCTGTTCAATCCCGAGCTTAAATTCTCGGGCAAGGAGCAGGACTCTGAATCTGCCCTTTACTACTTCGGCGCCCGCTACTACGACCCCACCCTCTACCGCTTCCTTAGCCCCGACCCTATGTTTGATGCATCTCTTATGAAAAGTGATACACAACAATGGAATCTTTATTCTTATTGTAAAAATAATCCTATGTCTTTTATTGATTTTGGTGGTATGTATATATTGTCAGTCAATACAAATATAATTAGGCTATCTTGCAATGATCGCGTGCCTGATAGTAGAGACGACCATGTAATATATATGCGGAATCCTGGGCTTACGCTTATTCCAACCGGTGATGTTATTCCCATGAAAGATGAAAAAGGAAACGTTCAGTTACATATTGTGCTTAAGTGTAACATATATATTTGGCCAGATAATCAATTAAAAGTTGTGGGACGTGATTTTTATTCTATATTACAACATGAATTAAGTCACAGAGATCAAGTAATGAAAATTTTGGAAAAAGCGCTTAAAAAAATAGAGGAAGAATATCTTAGAACATACCTCTTAGATCCTGAAGGAGCTCTGAATAATGCAAAGAAAGCAGTAGCTAAGGCCAAAAGAAAGGCTGAATTATGGAGCAAAATTACTAAGGATTATGAGGTGCTATTAATATTTGAATATTTGTTTTCCTATTATGATGATATAAATCGTGATTGGATTGCATGGAGGGATGATCCCTATATGGCTTGGTTATTGATGGTTCCTTCTTATTGCAATTAAGGGCTTAAATCTTTATGAAGAGAAGTCTCAAATGAAGGTGGAAGAGAAGAGAATTATTATTATTCTTGTGATAATAATTTCGATACTGATCACAGCACCCGTTGTGGTGAATTTTATTAATTTTATAGATATTTCTATAAAGGATAGAAAACTGGAGGCAAGGATGAATATTATTAAAGAGGGTATGGAGATAGAAGAGGTAATTAAAATATTGGGCCAGCCTAAAATTACCTGTGAAATATCGGCTAAAGAGTTAAGTGACCGATGGCCCTTCAAAAATAAGTATGATAAAGGAGAACTAGAACAAATAAAGAATATGTATGAAAAACTTGATTTGTATATCTTTTTTAATACACCTTTGATTAAAACTCGGAACTGGCTAGTGGGTTATGTTGATATATATGTTTATATAGATCAAGCCGCTCGCAAAGTGGTATTTGCAACGCTTATCAACGCTAGGTAAAATAAAATTAATCTACTAACTTATTGATAATGAGAGGCTTAATAAAGCCGGCTATAAGTCGGTGAAAAAGTATTTCAACATCCGTAACCTTGGCAGGTGGAAGGTAATGTTATTTGACCATAAAGTTGGGGGAAAATATTACAGATCATGATCTCGATTGCAACCTTATTTAGGAACTTAATTTTAAAAGCTGGAAAGTCATAAAAGATGGCCAGGGTAAGAACAATTATATTAATTCCTCTAATAATCATCATAAGTTTTCTTGCTATTGATATTGCTACTTTTATCTATATCTATAAAAAAGAAGAAAAATTACATGCCAGGATGAATCTGATTAAAGAAGGCATGGATATAGAGGAAGTGATTAAAATATTAGGCAAACCTGATTATCAGGGAGAGATATCATCTGAATACATAGAAAACGAATGGCCCTTTCAGAATTTTTATAACAAAGAACCATTGGAAAAAATAAAAACCAAATATGAAAAATTGGTTGTCTTTACCTATTTTAATAGATGGTTCCGATTACTTCATTTCAGATGGGAGAACCCTTTGTCTATTAATCACATTTACCTCGACCCTAAGTCTCATAAAGTGGTTTATGCGTCTCATATATCTATTATTAGTTGAATGATGATGTTAGGCTTATTTTAAGCTAAAGATAAGGAATAAGATGAAAAAGCAAGTTACCGCATTTTTATTTTTAGTTGTCCTCATGGTAACGGTAACATCATCTATGGTCGTTGAAATCAGGCAAGAAGATAGGCGGCCATTGAAAAAGATAGATGAGTTCTTCACGGATCCTGTTAGGAATTTTGAATCATTAAAGAAAGAAACAGATCTCAAGGATAAGATTGAATTATTTATCAGGTTTAACCTCGATAAGGTAAAAAACGGTTTAAGGATCCTGGCAGATAAACCGGACGAAAGGAAGGCTGAGATAATAATTTTTTTATTATCTGTGTATCCGGAGTATATAATTGCGGATGAAGGAGCTAAATTTTTCTGCCAGTATCCAGAATTGTTTATAACTAAACTCGAATCTTGCTCTAACTGGAAACTGATAGTCACAGAGCTCGCTACAAGGGAGGATTGCATAGGCCAGACCTTAAATAAGCCGGGAGATTCTGGATTTGAAAAAGAAATTAAAGAATTATTATTCAATGTTCATCAAAAACAAGAATTGGAAATAAAGATGATTTCAGAATTCATCGAGGACCCTATAACAAAATTTGACCAAATAAAGAATCTTCAGGATATAAACTCTTTGATCTATAGGTATGAGAAAAAACTAATAAAGGATGGTGTATTAACAGAGACTGTAGTTGACCGCCTATTTAAAAATATTCGGCTCGTTAATGAAGAGACGATACAAATAATCATTTTTTTAGTTCTCAATATCAAGACAGGATATCTTGCTGAATTAGTTACCGAGAAGGCGGCCAACTATTTTAAGGATTATCCAGATATTTTCCTTTCCGTTCTTGAGAAGACTAAGGATTGGAAATTAGTGATAGATGAGATGTATTCGCTGAATCCTGAAGAAATCAGTCAGGGTATCAATATGGCAAAAAATAGCAGATTTGTTAATGAGGTGAAAAAGTATATAAAAGAGATTAAGTAGCAAAGACCCAAAATAGATGGATAGCACACGTTTTCTTAAGCGGTTCAATTTTTTATAATTACCATAAATTCAGGGTAGTGAAGAGGCTGGGGGCACAGAGAAGATAAAAGACAGGTTAAAGACCAGGAGGGAAGAAGCCAATTGGAGTGAGTATAGTAATACTCTGCGCAGGCCTTCGACTGCAGCCTTTAAAGACAGGCTGAAAGTGATGGGTGGAAAAGCGGCCGGTTTGGGTGGAAGCGGAAGCATCCGAACTATGTCTGTGGGCACAGTCGGGATATACTACATTTATGCTTTTGACGGGCGGTTGCTGGCTGAGTATGACGGGTATGGGGAATGTTTAAGGGAATACATATACATAGGGGCCAAGATGGTGGCTGAGTACCAGCCTCAGACGGGCAAGTATTATTACTACACTAGCGACCAGATTGGCTCGACCCGCATCGTGACGGATGATACCGGAAACATTGTCTATGCCACTGCCCATGACCCCTATGGCGGAGTGCAGCAGACCTGGGTTAATGTGTTCAATCCCGAGCTTAAATTCTCGGGCAAGGAGCAGGATGCTGAATCTGCCCTTTACTACTTCGGCGCCCGCTACTACGACCCCACCCTCTACCGCTTCCTTAGCCCCGACCCTGTAATCCCTACCGACCGCGCCCTCTACAAGCCCCAGAGCTGGAATCTTTATGGCTATTGCGGAAATAATCCATTAAATTATGTTGATATTAGCGGGGCAGATGAGGTTAGTATTCATCTATATATACTGAGGACACATCGAGATGACAGATTTACTTATGGAGTGATGACGGCCTTGATATTGTACCAAGGTGATACAACTACATATCAGGTAAGCCTTGGAAATACCAGGGAACCTAATCCGCCAAAGATACCTGAAGGCGATTATATCGGGAAATTTGGGTGGACTCAAAATGGCACGTTTATGTTAATTTTATATAAAAGAAATGAAAATGGAGATCTGGAAAAAGTCTGGTTAGCTCCTGGAAAATTCGCAGCCATCCATGTAGGGGCGACTCAGGGTTGCATCGTGACAGACCGGGATATAATGGCAGCCTTGGCTTATTTCATCTACTATGCAGAAAATTTAATGCCTAAATTTAGTAAAGAAATAATGAGCGCGGATCAAATAAACATGG
>DHFP01000094.1 GCA_002402315.1 Clostridiales bacterium UBA4821 | reverse complement strand
AGATTTATTTAAGATGCCTAAAGGCAGTGGCAAGAAAACTGTCCATTATAATATCATTGATCCTGTTACAAAAGAAACTATACAGGGAGTGGAAGGATATGAGGGGGATTTATTGTCAGCATCCTCCATCAAGGCTTTCGAGAAAAGACATGGCATTTCCGGTAAAGGTTATGTAATTCAGAAAGAAGCAGGGCAGGGACAATTAACTCCGAAAGAAATACAGGATGCAAGAGAGAAGAGTTTGAAAACCGATATCACTGAAGATGCGTATAGTGAATCAGTTGCATATAGTAAATTAAACCCGGTTGATAAAATAAAACTTAAATTTTCATCCGGTAATGCACAAGATTATCTTGCTAAAAAAGAAAATAAGGCAAGCACAACAACTGCTGGTCAAACTGCTGGAGAAAATGTTGAATATAAACGCATGACTGACGGGAAGGTTGTGAAATTTATAAATGGAAAACCTGTTAAATAATGCAAACTCAAGAAGAACTTGCAAAAGAATATGAAAAACAGCAACAATTTGAGAAGGAATATGAACAGCAACAATTAAAAAAAGAATATGAAGAAAAGACTGCTGTAAATCCTGAAGCTGTAACACCAGCGAAGAATGAAGTTCTTGCGGAAAATCGTTCAGAAGAGGAATTAAAGCAAGCTCTTGAGAAAGATTTATTTGATTTTAATTCTAAGCCAAAAATTCTGATGTCTGAACAACAGCAGAAAGAACTTGGCCAGGAAATGGTTGCTCATAATAAAGAAACTGTTAAGTCGATGTTTTTTCCAAAGTTAAAGCCTCGTAAAATAGAAAATTATAATGATGATAGTTGGACTAAATTTACTCCCGGATTTATAGACTCGGCGTTAGGGATGAGCGATGACATAACAACTGGAGTTAAAGGTGGTTCTGGCTATAAGACACATGATGAATCATGGGATTCTATATTAACTGGAGAAGTTTTTACAAATAAACAGAAAGCTAAAGAAGTTATTCAGGATTTAACATATATGACGGGGATGGGGCTTGCTGATTTACCCGCTATTCTTGGGATTGCCACATTAAGCAATATTACTGTATCACCATTGTTCGCTACTGGAGCTACGTTCGGAGGATATTCCGGTTTAAAAACAGCGTTACAAACAAAAAGAGATACTGGAGAGGTTGACGTTGGAGCTTCTCTCGGGGAAGCCGCAAAGGGATTTGTTGAAGGTGAGTTCTTTGGTCTTGGTAAAGTCGCAGGAACTGGAGCTGGTCAAAAAATAATAAGTAAACTTGCGCCGGGGGCAACAAGCACTTTGGTTACTAAGGCAGTTCCGAGTATGCTTGGGTTTACTGGTGCAAATGCCGGAATGACGCTTGCTAATGTTGGACTAAGCGAAGAAGAATTAAACTGGAAAAATTATAAAACTAAGTTCCTAATGAATACTATTCCTAATATTGTTCAGGACGCTGGATTATCTGGTGCGGTAAAAATTAAGTCTCGTATGCTTGGTAGCACCACTCAAATAATTGACACTTCCATAAAAAATAGAAGTTATTCGGCTGAAGAAAAAAATATAATGTATGGCGAGTTTGCCGATAATGCATTAAAGCGAGCCGAGAAATATAAAGAAGAAGGGAAAAATATTTCTGATGAAGCTTTTAAAGATATGGCAGATCACTTTGAAAAAGTTGCTCAACGAGTTGCCGAATATCCGATTAAAGCAAATGAAAAGGTTGATCCTTATACTAAATTATTCAAAAACCCCGAAGCCAAAAGACAATTTCTCGGAGATTTATTAGACTCTCTTGAAGAAAAATCAGGTGTTAAAAGTGAATTAAGGAATGAGGACGGATCATGGAACGAGAAAGCCGAGAAATATTTATACACAACTGGAGAAATAAAAAATAAAATAAAAAAAATAGATAATGAAATCGGGACAGAAAAAATGTACGAAGAAAACCCTGATTTCTCTGGCACTGGGAATAAGCTTGTCGATAATATACAACGCCTTGAACGTGTTATACTTAAAAAAAGATTAGATGAACACGAGTTGCCAATCCCCAAAAGAACAGTGGAGCAAAGAAATATATTTTATGGAGAAACTGCAACAAATTTTAGAACAAAGATAAAGGAGACCGCAGATATACAGAAGCGATTAAATTTATCTAAAGAGCTTACATCTTTAATCAATGTTTCTTCTGAAAGAAAAAGATTACTCGAAGAATATATCGCTACATCTGCACCTGAAATAAGGCGAATAGGTAAAGCTATAAATTATGTAAAAGATGCGAAAGGTAA
Source organism: Clostridiales bacterium UBA4821 (assembly GCA_002402315.1). Taxonomy (GTDB): domain Bacteria; phylum Bacillota; class Clostridia; order Acetivibrionales; family UBA4821; genus UBA4821. Next base: position 2,713 of record DHFP01000094.1, on the reverse strand, counting down.
AGGACTTAAAAAGAATTACAAGACAACACTCAGGCTTCTTGGGATGACAGGTGAAGAGGCTACAAGGTTTATATATGAACCTTCAAGAGTTGGGTTGGCTATTGTTAATGAAATAACTAATGAAAATCTCAGAGATTTACATAATGTATCCAAGCATTTAAGTGAAAAAGAAATAACAGAAGCGTCTTTATATGCGGTGTCTATTCAAAAGAAGGCTAAATATTTAAAAGATGGTTCTGTTATCGAAGAAGAGTTCGGGAAGGAGCTTCTTAATAATTTATACGAACGTGATATAATTAAAAGAGATCAGGTTAAAGATTACGAAAGTCTTAATGATAACCAGAAGGCTTATGTTGATTATATAATGAGTGTATATAGACACGGAAATAAATTATCAAACTTATCAAGAGAATTAAATGACCTTGATTCAATTAGGGCTATGTCTGATTATGTTAAACTAATGGTAGAGAAAGGAGATGCTGATTTATCAGAACATGATTTGAATAAATGGCTTACTAATAATGCCTTAAATGGAAAGGATGTTAATGCAAAATATGGAACGTTTAAAAGAAAAGGTGGAGATTACAATTTTAAATTAAATATTGGTGAAGTTCTTGCACAATATATTTCTCATAATAATCAAGTAGCAATAATGTCTCCAATAGCGCAGAGGATAATTGACCTTGCTGAGGTTATAAAAAAAGAACAACCTGAGCTTGCGAATGACATTCATGCAATGGCTAAATATATGGCAGGAAATTATTATGATGTGACTCCCGGTAAGGAGACTATAAATAATTTAACAAATAATGTTGTAGGTGCTACGCTTGCGGCTTCTATAAATACCATAGCCACACAGTTTACTTCACTCATCCCTGCCATACATCAGGCGGGACTTGGGGGTATTCTTGATGCTATAGGAACGATTACTAAATCGAAGCTTACACCATTTGATAATACTGCATTGATGAATAAACTTGAGTCACAGAATCTTACTTATATTTGCAATGATATAACTGAGAACCAAAAGAGGTTATCTGCATCGAATAGTAAAGCAGCATGGCTTATAAATAAAGGTTTTACTCCAATGCGTATGATAGATTTTTATATGAGAGAAATAGTTTATGAAGCTATTAAGCAGAACGGATTGAAGAAAGGTTTCGATGAACAAACAGCTTCTTATTATGCAGATCAGGCTATCGCAAAGACTCAGGGGACAGGGTCAAGGATAGATAATTCAGCAATGCAAAGAACAGCTATGGGAAAACTGTTTCTTGCTTATCAAACATTTTCAATAGCAAATTTAAACTACATAGTATCAGATGTATTTGGTGCTGACTCCATGTATAATCTTGTTAAGAAATTTGAGTCTGAATCTTCTGCTAAGTTTTATGCTGACAGGCATAAAGGATATGAGATGTTTGAACTTGGGGAAGGAAAAGAAAAAATATATGGAGTTTATGAAAAGAAGAAATTTCAGACTACGACGGCCCTAATCGGAAAAGCTGTAATGATGTCAATAGGAATGGGGATTTGCACAACTATGTTCCATGCAATGAACGAAATAACTCCATACGGAGTTAAACTTTTTAATTCTCCATTTCCTGAACTTGTAAATGCGTTGTGGGAAGATCAATACGGTTATACATTTGACGACTGGCTACTGGGAACGAACAGATATAATGAGGTTAAAAGTAAACCTTTAAAATTACCAACCGTAAAAGTATCGAAGCTTGGCAAGGTAAAAATTGATAAAGGAGAAAAAGACTTTAACCCGTTAATGGCGGCGGCGATTACAACAAAAGAATTATCTAAACAAGTCCCGATTGTAGGTTCTGTTTTGAATTATGGTTCTGGCGTAGGTGGCCCAATTACTGGAACTGCGAATAAAACTGGTAAAGAATTTCTCGACACGATGAAAAGCGGTAAGGTGATAGATGCTATTAACACAGTTAATAACACACTTACTCTCGCAGGAAATCCTTTTTACCAATATGTAAGGCAAACTATAAAAGTAATGAAAGCAAAAGAACAAAAGGAAAAAGAAGAGGAACAAAAGTTAAATAGATTATTAAGATAAAGGAGGATGGTCGATGTTACCATTTGATAATAACATAATAAGTGTTATTGATGAGGCTTATAAGGCAGGGTTTAATATACCGCAGAAATTCTTCAAAGATAATCCGCAACAAATAGATGTAGAAAATCGGGAGGTGTTTCAGAACTATCCATTATTTATTATTAAACCTGAAGGAATTGAATTTTCATATCTGCTATTTTGGTCAGGTAGTAAATTTTATGGCGGGTATGTTTCTGTAAATAATAATTATACATCAGTTCAGCGTGGAACATTCAGCAGAAACGGAGAGACTTTATTTGCAGGGCATGTACAGGATGTAAGAAAATGCTATAAGAAAATTATTACTGATAAGCCTACGTGGCTTGCAAGAAGCTTTGTCCTTGGGAATGATGGAATTATTTACTATTGGGGACTTGACAATATTGAACATTATGCAGAACAGATATATGCACTTACCGGATTCAAACTTGATGAAATTACAGACAAGTTCCTTAAGAAAGAAAAGACATACAAGCCGGAGGGTTTTATATCGAGTATAATGATAAAGTCTGACGGAGTTAATAGATACATACAGACAACACGGAGTCCGCATAAGTCAATCTCTAAATCATGGGCTGATCTATATGGAGTCTG
>DHFP01000244.1 GCA_002402315.1 Clostridiales bacterium UBA4821 | reverse complement strand
CTTCACATTTAGTTTATGCACCCACTCAAAATAATTACATTGCAAAATGGCGCTGTATATATTATATTCTTTAAGTACGACAATGATAATTTTAGGCTAACAATAAAAATGGAGGCAATGAGATGGGATTTACCCTGGCTTACGAACTTGACGGCATACTATATCTTAATGTAACAAACCGCTGCTATAACAACTGTACCTTTTGCATACGCAAAAATGAAAAGGGCGTAGGTTATGACCTCTGGCTTGATAAAGAACCTACTGCAAAGGAAATCCTTGAAGCTGCAGGGGACGTAAGCAAGTATGAGGAAATTGTATTCTGCGGTTACGGGGAACCTCTTCTGCGCCCCGATATTGTAGAAACCGTATCCAAGAAAATAAAAAAGCAAAGCAATGCAAAGCTCCGGATAAATACCAATGGCTTGGCTGAAAAAGTACTGGATCTTAAATTTCTGGAAGATCTGTCAGGACTTATCGACATAATATCAATAAGCCTTAATGCCCATAACGCAGAAACCTATTACAAGTTAAGCCAGCCAAGCGTGGGATCTGACGCTTTTGACCATATCCTTGAATTTGCAAGGAGGAGTAAGAAGTATATTCCCAGGGTTATCCTTACCGTTGTTAACACGCCTGAGGTTGATATAGAACAATGCAGGAGAATTGCACAGGACATTGACGCTGAATTCAGGGTAAGGCCTCACCTTACATGATAATATTACACATTTTTCTAACATTTGCTTGAAACTGTACCGGTCTTGTTATAAAATATATCTATATGTTTTGGCAATTTTTTTGACTTTTTCTTTACTAACTAGGAAAGGAATACGGGCCGGAAAGTAGAATTATAAATCTAAACCCCTATAAAGGAGGGCGGCTGAAATGGAAGATAGAATTGTTTTCAATGGGGTCGAATACCTCAACTGTGGTGTAATTGAGGATGATCTGGGCAAATTCATCGTCATAACACCTCCGGGAAAAGATTTTAGCAAATCGTTTTTGAGACTGGTTGAACAAAACGGTAAAACTACATACCAAGAAGTTGAAAAGAATATACTAATAAAGCTGGAAAACAGATACACAACCCCAAAGCATCTTAGGACAAGCAGATATTAGCTGTAAGGAAGACCTATTTAAAAGTTTTAATACAAGATTGGACACAATAACAAATAGTACTCTTTCAGGATACGAACTAATTAATGAGCAAAGCCTGACCCGTGAGGCCCAGGGTTATATAATAGATTACTTATCCAAAAAGATAGAAAAACATATTCAGGATGCTCCCAATCAAGGCGAAAAAGTATCTACAGAAGAATTAACGAAACGGCTATGCCATCTGCAAAGAGAATTAGGTGTGAACAATTTTCATAAGAACTATCTTGACAACTTACGGAATGAACTGAATAAGCATTATATAGATGAACACATAAATCCAATGTTAAATAACGGCAGCTCTCTGGCAAACAACCCTGCAATTAATAGGAAAAAGATGGAGTACTGCGGTATCATGAATATAGCTCAAGATAACTACATTGAAGGAAAAACAAATGACCCAAGCAAGATAGAGTATCAAACTATCCCGGGTTTCAGTTCCAAAGATCAGGCTTATGTGCTTATCCGTACAGGAAATAAGCCAGATATGTATGCTATAGATACCAGTTCCATGCAAAGGTACTGCTATGGTACAGTTCCCATAGGCTATGACTTGAATTCTGACTGGAAAGACTTAACACCCTTCGAGGAAACTCTAAAAAGAAAATTGGACATAATACATGGGCCTAAAGGTATGGAAGCTGTAAAAAGTAAATTTAAAAATATTAGGAATACGTTGGCTCAAAAAATTACTGATAAGCTTACTCAAACCGTTATCGACCAGCCTCCTAACTCTTTAGCCGGCAGGATAGCCGGCAGATTTGCGGCAAAAATGGCCGAAAAATTATTTACCCTGCCAAATGACAAGCTTGAATATCTCACTCTTCAGAATTCCTCAGATTATGTAATTGTCAATGATAAACAGAATAATGATTCTAAAGTTTACTGGGTGCAAAAAGATCACGATGGTAATATTCAATTACATGGCGTAGAGCTTGGCCCAAAAAAAACAATGTCAATGGAAAAGAGCTCACGAAATACAGAGAAATTGTCTATCTCACTCCAACACAATTCAGATTCAATAACAAAAGCGCCCGAGAAAAACAACAGCAGTCCCAGCCGGAATATGAACAGCCAGGAGAGGACGTATAGCAGTAAAAGCTCCGGCTTATGCATGGGAAAATAGCTATTCAAGCATTCCTGCCTTTATTGACCGTATTACCGCCTCTCTGGCAGGCCCGCCCGGTAAATTCCTCTTTCCCACACAAGTATTTAAATTTATGGCCTCAAATATGTCTTCTTCTATTCTTTCTGAAAATTGTTTTAATTCCTCTAGTGATAGCTGCTCCAAGCTCTTTTTATTATTCACACAATAAAGAACCATCCTGCCTATGACTTCATGCGCCTCACGGAATGGCAGTCCCTTACGGACAAGATAATCGGCAGCGTCGGTTGCATTGGTAAAACCTCCTCCGGCCGCATGTAGCATTTTCTCCTTATTCACCTTCATGGTTGAAATCATTTTATTAAATACCGGAAGACACATCTTAACCGTATCTATTGCATCAAATATAGCTTCCTTATCTTCCTGCATGTCTTTATTGTAGGTTAGGGGCAGTGATTTCATTACTGTAAGAAGCGTCATTAAACTGCCGTACACCCTTCCGGTCTTACCCCTTATAAGTTCAGCTACATCAGGATTCTTTTTCTGAGGCATTATACTACTCCCCGTGCTGTATGCATCATCCATTTCTATAAATCCGAATTCTGAAGAAGACCATAATATCAGTTCTTCACAAAACCTGCTTAAGTGCATCATTAATATAGATAAGCATGACGCAAACTCTATTGCAAAGTCCCTGTCGGAAACAGCATCCAGGCTATTTTGAGTAATAGCTGGAAAACCAAGTTCACTTGCCACTGCTTCACGGTCTAACGGATAGGTAGTTCCCGCAAGCGCCCCTGACCCTAATGGCATAACATTTGTCCGCTTACGGCAGTCCATTAATCTATCCAAGTCCCTGCCAAACATCTGAAAATAGGCTATAAGGTGGTGTGCTAATGTTATGGGCTGGGCCCGCTGTAAGTGTGTATAACCTGGCAGAATTGTATCCAGGTGTGCCTCAGCAAGTTTTATAATGGTCTTGGATATATCTGCAATCATGGCTTTAATTGCATCAATCTCTTCGATTAAATACATTCTTATGTCCAGCGCAACCTGGTCATTTCTGCTCCTGCCCGTATGAAGCCTTTTGCCCGGCTCCCCAATCCTTTCAATCAAAATCTTCTCTATATTCATATGAATATCTTCGGCATCTATCTCAAACTCAATCTTCCCATCCTCAATATCCCTAAGAATCTCACCAAGGGTGTCAATTATTAAAATTGAATCCTGTAACGGAATTATGCCTTTCTGTCCCAGCATTCCGGCATGGGCTATACTCCCCTTGATATCCTGTTTATAGAGTCTTTGGTCAAACCTTATGGATGAGTTGAAATCATCGACTTCCTTAGCAGTGAGTTTCTCAAACCTTCCTCCCCAGAGTTTCATAGCTGCACCTCAAACTATTTATTTTTTTCCAGCATCATTGCCCTAACCTTCAAAGGCAAGCCGAATAAATTTATGAACCCCTCTGCGTCTTTCTGGTTGTATATCTCATCCTTTCCGAATGTGGACAGTGCTTCATTGTACAGTGAATAATCCGACCAAGCTCCTGCCGGCATGCAGTTACCCTTATACAGCTTTAGCCTGACAGTACCAGTTACAGTCTGCTGGGTGCTGTCCACAAAAGCAGAAATAGCTTCACGCAGGGGTGTATACCAATTGCCATCATATATAAGTTCGGCAAGCTTGTTTGCAACATTTTCCTTAAAATGCAAGGTTTGACGGTCAAGGCAGAGATATTCAAGCTCACGGTGTGCCATGTACAATATTGTCCCGCCCGGGGTTTCATATACACCCCTTGACTTCATTCCAACAAGCCTGTTCTCTACCATATCGGCTATGCCTACCCCATTTTCTCCCCCAAGCTTGTTTAATACCTCTATTATCTTAACAGGGCCGTATTCTTTTCCATCTACCTTCTTTGGAATACCCTTCTCGAAATAAATTTCCACATATGTTGGCTTTTCAGGCGCTTTTTCAGGTGAAACCATTAATTTTAATAATTTCTCATATTGCGGCTCATTTGCCGGATCTTCAAGGTCTGCCCCCTCATGGCTGAGATGCCAGAGGTTTCTATCCATGCTATAGATATCTTTCTTTGTAACAGGAATAGGAATATTCCTTGCCTGAGCAAAATCTACCGCATCTTCCCTTGATTTAATATCCCATATTCTCCACGGTGCTACTATCTTCAAATCAGGCGCTAAAGCCTTTACGGTTAATTCAAATCTTACCTGGTCATTTCCTTTGCCTGTAGCCCCATGCGCAATAGCTGACGCTCCTTCCTTCCTTGCAACCTCTACCAGTTTTTTTGCTATCAATGGGCGGGCAAATGAGGTGCCGAGCAGGTATTTCCCTTCATAAACAGCACCTGCTTTAAGGGTTGGAAATATAAAATCAGTCACAAACTCCTCTTTTACATCTTCTATGTATATTTTACTTGCACCTGTTTTTACAGCCTTCTCACGCAACGGTTCCAATTCTTCTCCCTGCCCGACATCTGCAGCCATAGCTATTACTTCATAGTCAAAATTCTCCTTCAGCCAGGGTATGATTATAGATGTATCCAATCCACCCGAATATGCCAGTACAACTTTTTCCTTTTCACTCATAACTATTACCTCCATTTTATATTAAAAATTTATTCACAACAATTATTGCAACTATGTTGAATCCGGTTATTTGAAAAATGAAAATATCCGGAAGATATTATTTTCATTAGTAACATAGTAGTATTGTATAATAAGCTTTTTTGCTTTGATTAATTATACAATATCGTTACAATATTTTCAAGATATTTTTGTTATATTTATGCATTATTTTGTATAAATATAACAAAAACAAATCAATATATAGGAATATCGAAAAGCTGCCGGACTTTAGCCAGCAGCTTTTCTGATTTCTCTACTTATCCACTTTCATATTTACCGGCTTCAATTTTGCTTCGACACCAGGATTGTAGTAGTCATATACGTGTACTGCCCCGGTAGTGACCTTGACTGGGTATCCTGCCCTCATCTTTATTTCCAACAGCCTGAGCTCGGAAGTCTGGAAATTCCTGAGATACAGGTTTATCCTGTCATACCGCATCTCATACTTTTCAATAATGTTCTTATTCTTTAGAGCTTCAAGGCTTTCTTGTTCCACCGTAAATCCCTGCGGTACCTGTATTACTACCATCAGATTTTCTACTACATCCTGCTGTCTATTGGTTATCTTTATTTTCTCGACAACCTCGTCATTTACCTTGGCAGATGTATTCAGTGTCCGGGCTATATCAAATCCTTCTCCGGTCTTTGCCTGATCGTAAGGTACATAATGCTCTTTTACTATCTCATAACTCAGATCGGTATTGGCTTCAAGTGTTACGGTATTGTCCTTGTTGAGATTGCTGAACTCTTTCTGATAATAAGTCAAGAAGTTATCGGCCTTCAGCTCTATCTTATCCTCGACACCATTTACTTTAATCTTAACAGTATCATCCCTTGGCTGGCTATTAGCACTGTTTGCTACCAAAGCCTTCAAGGCCAATATTGTTGCCTGTGTGCTTCCAAACGTGCCGCTGGGATCTTTTTTGGAAATTATATATGAAATAAATTGCTTATTGGTCTTAGGATGAGCTTTGTAATTGGATAAAGCAATGGAAGCAAGCGCCGTGGTCTGAAGACTTTGCATATCTCCATAAGACCCATAGTAATCTCTTACACTTGATGTCAGATAAGCCTTTTGTTCTTCGTCCAGAGTAATTTTGTTTACAAGTTTATCCAGCACCTTCTTCGCCTCTTTATCCTTTACATTTACAAGAACATTGGCTATTAAAGCTAACGTATAATTATCTTGTGTATCAAAAGCTTTTTTCTTAAGATACTCCACTGTTTTATTGAGCCTTGGGTCATCCTTGCATGCTTCTGACAGCGCCCATCCTATGTAAGCATTTAGAGCCAGTGTATCTGAAGAACTTGCTCCTCCCAAGTGCTCACCGTAACCACCACGGAATTTGAAACTGCCATCAAAGTTTTGTTTGCTGAAAATAAACTCCTTCATTCTGTTTATGATATTCGGGTCAACCGGATAAACTTCTTTTAGGTCGTTAAATTCCATAAGCCCGTATGCTGTCAATACTGTTTCTGCCGGCGCTTGACCAAATAATGAAAAGCCTCCTCTTTCTCCTTTAACCTCATAGATCAGAAGTTTTTGGAACCCTTTTTCTATATACCCGGTAGCCTTGGCTTCTATCTCCGGATTCGACTTCTTGCTGTCCCGCAAATATTTCAGTACCAGTATATCAGGGTACAGGCTTGATGAAGTCTGCTCGAAGCAGCCTGACGGGAACCGGAGAATGTTTTCCAGACCCTCTACAACCTGAGCCATAGGTGTAGGATATACCTTTATCTTAACCTTTCTCGTTCCTTCAATATCTTTGTCAAGGAAGAATACATTTTCATCCGCCTTTTTGTCTATCCGGCCGCTTGTGCTTACTGTCTCAATCTTATAGCCGTTAGGATATACCCTTACGCTCTTCTCTACGGCGTCACTCAAGGTCTGACCATAAGCATTTATCCTGAAAGCAAAATCGCCGAACTTATTGACTTTTATTGGTATGTATACAAGCTGCTGCTGATTTGCTTCAATATTAATTTGTTTATCATTGCCTTCAAGCAATGTAAACCAGTCTGCAGCCTGAACATTTATCTTTACCTGCTGGGAGTTTTTAAGGTAATTGAATACCGTAACAGGGATGCTTACCTCATCTCCGGCCGTAAGGTTTCTTGGCAGTTCAAAGTCAACAAAGAAATCCTGAAATACCTTTACCGATCCCTTTTGCGACCCTATGTGTCCGGTCAGGGAGTTACCGACAGCCTGGATATTCCATGAAGTTATATTGTCAGCCAACGCCACCTTTACTTTTGCTTCTCCATTCTGAGCAATAATTCCAGGATTGAAGTACATGCTCTCAAGGAATTTCATCCTCAGCTTCTTGATTTCTGCATATTCATCCTTTTGCTTTTGTCCTGGCTTTTGATTCTGCTGGGCTGTACTGCTTTGGGAAGGTGTCTGGGTAGTATTCTGCTTGTCAGCGTTACCTGAGAATAACCCTTCAAAAGGATTGGGTAATCCTGGGGCTCTCATCATAGCCTCTCCCTCAACCTGGGTATTTACATTTGACTTTACAGAATCCCTGACTGCATCAATATCAAAACCGCCGGTTCCTCCACCAAATTCTCTTGCCGTCATTTGGTCAAGCTGCCCACCTGATACATCTGCCAGTGCCTTGCTCTTATCAAGCATGGGCATTATATAACGTACCCCTGCAAAAAATGCCAATATTACTAAAAGGGCAATTGTAATACCTGCCGTAACAGGATTGACCAGGGTGTTTTCTTCCTTGCTGTTTGAGGCTGCAAAATTGACAGTCATAATGTAGAAAAATATAGCAACAATTGCAGTACCCAGCAGTCTTATAAAATCATCCGGACGTACCAGGAATATTCCTATAAACAATACGATAAGGTATCCGATGAAGTGAAGCACTGCAAACCTGAACCACCTGAATTCAACACCCAGGAAAACAATTAGAAATATGGAAGTCCCTAAAATCCACCACCAAAAATTCCGCCAGGATTTTTCCTTCTTAGCAAGGCTGTCAAAATTAGATTCCTTAAGCCCCGGATAATCAGCCTCTCTTCCGATCAGCAGTCCGGTAAGTGTAGTAGGGTCTGCATTATTCAATACTGCCGTATAAAGGTCCAGGCCGTTTATGTTCTCCTGAAATTCAATTCCCGAGAGGGCAAGCCGGAGATTATCCAACGACATATCATTGTTCTTCAATGCCAACAGTGCCTCATCAGCTATGCTCAGCATTATGGCGCTATTCAGCGGATTATTATTTTCATCCCTTACATTAAATGTAAGCTCCAAATCCTCTCCGGGCTTGAACGCCCTGTTATCCTTGTTTATAGTCAGCAGCATCTTCTTGTCCGGCTTTACAAATATGGACCTCAAAGTATTGGCTTTGGTTGTTGGAGAATAATACCCACGGTATTCTTTGAAATTGCCTTGCTTTTCTGCGTATATATCAATAAGTCCATAGGTGTCTTTAGGCAGGTCTAGTTCGGCAATATCCCCTGTAGCATTTATCATCTTTAAAATCTGGCCGCTCTTGGTTACATATATCTGGGTTACTGCACCATCCAGGTTGCTCTGGATATTCAGTGATATCTTTTCATTGGGCTGATAAAGCGGCTTATCGGGTCTTACTATAAGTCCTGCGTTGTTTTTGGAAACAGGGAGGGTAAAACGCTCCTGCTTTAAAAGGTTTCCGTTTTCATCAGTAATCCTCGCATCAATGTTATACCGGTCACCTGCCTGTCCAGTGGAACCTCGGACATTATCCCCTACATTAGTATCTAATGTGGGCTCTACCGAAAATTTTGCAATACCATTTTCATCTGTTGAAATTTCCTTGGTCTTGTCTCCGGTCAAAGTTATATACGTTTTTACCGGTGTGCCGTCCAGCTTGGTAGTAAATACGAATACTTCGTTCTGAATCTCCGGGACAAGCTCCTTATTCTCCGGAACCATCTTTACCATTATCTTATCCTTACCGGCAAAGACAGTCTTGGCTTCCTCAACCCTGAAGTTTGAACCGTCGGTAACGGCCGCGGTTATGGTTTGTGGACCTTCCATATATACCGAAAAAGTAAACTGACCCTCTCCGGACTCATTTAATGCAACCTCCTGCTGGCCCTTGTCATTGATTCTCAGGACAGCCTTACTACCTTTGACAGGCTGGCCGAAAAAGTAGTTGGCCCTTACCTTCCCGTTTATCTTCTCCCCAACGATATACTCTTTTTTATCGGTATCTATGGTCACTTTAAATTTAGGCAGTACAAACGGCTTGACCTCAAATACCTTTTCAGCACTAGTCTTGCCGGTTTCTACCTTTAACTTGTATGTACCGCTGTTAACCTCATCTGCGAGAGGAAATCTTCCACTGATTATGCCGTATTCAGAAGAGCTTAAGGTCTTACTGTATACCTGATTCTCATTACCGTCAAATATTGAAACCTTTGCGTCTGTCTTGACCGGCTTGTCATCATAGACATTGGTCATCAGCGCTCTGAAATTGATTTCATCTCCGGGCTTGTACAAAGGCTTGTCAAGGCTGATTGTCGCCTTGTTGGCTGATGAAACTCCCAGAACTGTAATTTTATTCAATTGCTTATCCGAACCTTCTCTTGAGGCTGCCCTTACCTCAAGGTAATACTCTCCTTCATTCACCTTAGGAAGCTCGAAATTAGCCGTTATTATGCCTGTATCATCAGTTTTACCTTCGAAAAGCTTCTTGACAAATCTCTTTTTATCATTTAGCAGGTTAATCTTAACTTTTGCCTGCAGAGGCCTGGTGTTCTTTTGGCTTACTACCGAGACCTGGCATCCGCCGCTGCCCTCGCTGGTGTAGGTATCCTGGGTAGAAATTTTCATCCTCTGTTCTGATGCTGTTAGGATAACTATAAGGTTAAATAGCGCCATAACAGCAAAGAAAATCAATGTTCCCTTAAGGATGTTAAAAAAAGTGTTTTTGGTTTTCTCCATATAAAACCCTCCTCTAAAATTGCTATACTTATTTAGACATTAAATGTCGGATTTTGTTCCTCAGTAGAAGAAAAAATTGTAGTGTAAAGCAAAAATAGTAAAATATATAGCAGGAATAATATTGTGGTTTGGAAAGATTTAAGCTTAAGAACTGAAAAATATTTATGATTAATTTGAACAATAACGAACTTTCCTAGATTATAACAAAAGTTTACAACATTCGCAATCATCCTTCCTAAATCTTGTATGTCATTAATATAGGACTAAATACCTAATGGAATTTAAGACTTTGGATCAATGTAAATTATAAGTAACAGGAAGTATAATAAAACTAGAGAACCTATGTTTTGAGGTGGTTTTTATGATGTGCCATAGAGTAACCGGACAAAAAGGTACTACCATGATACTCTTTGCTATTATCCTTGTTGCTCTTCTTGGTTTTTCAGCTCTTGTTGTTGACGTCGGAAATATTATGCTTCAAAAAGTAAAGATTCAAGCTGCCGTAGATGCGGTTGCGCTTGCATCTGCCCAGGATTTGCCTGATACATCCAAAGCCATGGCTACTTTAGAGCAATACGCTGAACTGAATGGTATTTCTCCGTCTGATATTACGGTAACGTTCTCCAACTCGGATAATACTATTTCAGTACAAGCTAATAGGGACGTAGAGTATTATTTTGCGAAAATCTTCAATCAATATGGAACTTCTGTTACCTCCAAAGCTGTGGCCACGAAGTCAAGCATTGGAGGTGCATTTGACTACGTACTGTTTTCAGGCAGTACATCTGCAACCCTGGTATTAAATGGCAGCAATACGCTTGTTCAAGGAAGTTCGCATACAAATAAGAACTTTGTTGCCAACGGTTCGAAGCTAAAAATTACCGGAGCATGCGAGGCAGTAACTACAATTACTGTAAACGGCAGTCAGATAGAGATATACAACCAAGTTCCCAACGCTTCTTATGTTGAAATGCCTGATTTTTCCGAGACAATCAGGCTTCAGGCTGAACAAGCCGGAACATTATATAATGGCAGCAAATCGTACAATGGAAGCAATATTGATGTTGATTCGGATATCTATATAAACGGCAGCCTGACCATAAATGGCAGCCGGTTTTGCGGAAAGGGATGCATACTGGCAACCGGAGACATTACATTTAATGGCAGCAATTTGAATCAATCATCGGGGGATGCAGTAAGTATATACTCGAAGAATGGCAATATTACCATCAATGGTTCACATGCAGAAATTGACGGTATTCTTTATGCTCCAAACGGAACAATAACATTTAACGGGTCAAATCAAACCGTTAACGGAAGGGTCATTGGAAATGAGGTTAGATTCAACGGCAGTAACCAAAGTATCATCGGAGGTACAAATGAACTAAACAGTCTGCCCTCATATGGTGTAAAACTTGAAATGTAGCAAGCGGGTATAGCAGCCTATACGAAAACTCAGCAAAGCAAATAACGTTATTTTTATAAATTATTTGTTTAGAATATAAAATTCATGCTATAATTTATTATATAAACAAGCATTCTGGAGGGTACAATGCAGTTAGATGTTAATGAACGGGTGGCTGAAAACAAACTATTGATACTTTATATAATAAATAAGGTAAACTTTAAGCTGACAAACTCTCAAATTTCAAAGCTGGTTGTTAACATCCATGAAATAAACTATTTCTACCTCCAACAATACATTTCCCATCTGGTAGACGACAAATTTATTGAATGTAGAATCGAAGAAGGCAGCAGGTTTTACAATATTACTCCCTCCGGCCGTCAGGCGCTGGAATTTTTCAAGACCATGATCCGCGCGAGCACCCGCGATAAGATTGACGCTATTATTAAGGAAAATACTCAAGCCCTTCGTACCGAAACCCAGGTTTCATCTGATTATATACCTCTGGATGATAACCAGTATTCGGTATCCTGCCGAATTTCCGAAGGTACAACATGTCTTATAGATTTAAAGCTGTTTGCCGGACCCAAGGAGCAGGCACGCTTGATTTGCCGCAACTGGGAAAAAAACTCTCAGGAGCTTTATCCGGAGATAATCCGTTTATTGACATCCGATAAAGGTTGACGGTTGGCTTCAATTCATTTTCAGGGGGATCTTAACATATGAAGAAACTGCTTGAATTATTAGATATAAAAAAAATTCTTATTATACTGACTCCAATATCATCATTACTTCTTGTCATCTCATTCCTAATCTACAGCTCTACCTTTAATACCGTAGCGCAAAGGATAGATGGATCGGATAACCCATTATCTTCAGCGGACAGCCTGCTTCAAGACGATGAAGACTTCTGGACTACTACTGAGAGTGTTTTTGAAGATGTATACAATTCCTCTGCATCCGGATCAATCTTACCTGTTTTGACAAACCCGTTTTCCACCGAGCCTGAAAAGGTTGTATATCTCACCATTGATGATGGGCCTGATCCCAAATCCACTCCACAGTACCTCGAAGTACTAAGACAGTATAACGTTAAGGCAACCTTCTTCATGGTAGGAGCAACTATGGAAAGAAATCCTCATCTGGTCAAGGACATAGATTCAGAAGGTCATGCAATCGGGAACCATAGTTACACTCACAACTATGGTTCTCTTTATGCTAATACCGAAAACTTTACCGAAGAAATACTCAAGACAGAAGAAATTATCTACTCCTTAACCGGAAAAAAAAACAAGATATTCCGTGCCCCCGGAGGTTCTCCAAACATGCGGAAAACAGAACTGTTAGATAATCTAAACGAACTCGGATATGCATACTTTGACTGGAATGTTTCTGCAGCAGACACTGCTCCCAGGGGAATAACAAAGAGTCAGGTTATATATAACATAAAGAGAGAATCAAAAGGAGTAAAAAAAGTTATTGTTCTAATGCATGATAATCACAGAAGGATGGCTTCAGTCGAGGCTCTGCCCGAAGTTATCGAGTGGTTTAAAGAGAAAGGATATGAGTTTGGAACTTTAAATGAGTCTGTAGAACCTATACATATAAAATGGAAAGCCCAAAAATCAAAAACCAGTAAGACTGTGACAGAAGCGGTTTACCAATCCGGCAATTAGCTATTGCCCCACCTGCTCCTTAGCACCTCATACATAAGGACTCCGGCAGCCACTGAAGCATTTAAAGATTCTGCCCCGCCTCTCATAGGGATTTTCACGGTATAATCAGCCATTGATAGCAATTCGGTGCTTACACCGTTGGACTCATTACCAATAACCACTCCAATTCCTCCTGTATAATTAATGTCAAAGTGGTATTGATTAGCCTGCAGAGATGTCGCAGCTATCTTTATCCCTGCTTTCTGCATTCTTCCGGCTATCTCATTAAGGTTGGCCTTCTCAAAAATACTTACCCTGAATATGGACCCCATAGAGGACCTTAGCACCTTAGGACTGTAGGCATCAGCACACCGCTTTGAAAGAAAGACACCGGCAGCGCCTATTGCGTCTGAGGTACGGATTATTGTACCGACATTTCCAGGATCCTGAACACCATCGATGAGCATGTATACCCCATTAGGATCAAGCCCGTCTCCGGCAGCAGAATCTTTATTCTTACCTATAACTGCAAGGACACCTTGGGGGGATTCGGTATCAGATATATACCAAAAAACATTCTCGGGAACTGAGTCCAGTTGAATCTTCAAACCGGTTAGATTATCAAGAAGATCCTCTCCTCCATTTACCCGTTTCAGTATATCAGGGCACACCAGAACATTAAATACGTCAACACCTTGCTGAACAGCTTCCCTGATCATCTTTACACCTTCTACAAAAAACTGTCCTTCGCTGTCCCTATACTTCTTTTGGTGAAGTGATTTGACGTGCTTGATAAGCCTGTTATCCTTGCTTGTAATGGTATACTTCGTGTTCATTAAATCACCATTTATTCATAAAACTTTAAAGCACATACCAGATGCTAGATTATCTAAATTCTAGCCTCTGGTATGTGCCAGGGTTATGGGCAGGGGTTTACAGCTTACTCTTTGCTAATGAAACCAGCTTTCCGAAACCTTCTGCATCATTAACTGCAATCTCGGCAAGCATCTTTCTGTTAATCTCTATACCAGCCTTTTTAAGACCGTTCATTAACTTGCTGTATGAAATTCCATTCATTCTTGCAGCAGCATTTATCCTGGCAATCCAGAGCTGCCTGAAATCTCTTTTCCTTAATTTTCTGCCTATGTAGGCATACATTAGTGACTTCATTACAGCTTGTTTTGCAGTTCTAAACAGCTTACTTTTGGCTCCGAAATACCCTTTCGCCAATTTTAGTATCTTTTTATGTTTTGCGCGTGTTTTCACTGCGCCTTTAACTCTAGCCATGTTTATATCCTCCCTTTAACAACTTGAATTTCTTACGCGTACGGCAATAGCTTCTTAATAGCCATAATATTTGTTGCATCTGCATATGCAGTCTTTCTTAAAGTCCTCTTTCTCTTGGTTGTCTTCTTTGTCAGTATATGCCTCTTATTGGCATTTGATCTTTTTACCTTACCTGTACCGGTTAATGAAAACCTTTTGGCTGCTCCTCTGTGAGTCTTAATTTTAGGCATAATGTTCAATCTCCTCTCAATATATATAAAAATGTGATAAGCATCGGAGAAATTCAGTGCTGAGTCCTGAGATTTTTTCTTAGGATTGGGCTCTAGCTCTTAGCACTTATTCTGCTCGCTTCTGACATTTTTCTCTGCTCTTATTTTTAATATTCACACTGACTTCTAAATACTGAAATATCGGTTATCCATTCTCAGGACTCAGCACTTAGCACTCAGGACTTGTTTTAACCCTTTGGTCCCATGACCATAATCATATTTTTACCCTCTAGTTTGGGCTTCTTTTCAACTGTACCATCAGACTCGAGGAATTTTGCAAACTTATTCAGTACAGCCTCCCCCAAAGAAGTATGATTTAACTCTCTCCCGCGGAACTTTACTGAAATTTTGACCTTATCCCCATCCTGTAAAAACTTCTGGGCATTTTTAGCCTTGAACTCAAAGTCGTGCTCCTCTATTACGGGGGAGAGCCTGATTTCCTTAACATCAATAATTTTTTGTTTTTTCTTGGCTTCCTTTTCCTTCTTTGCTAATTCAAATTTGTATTTGCCATAGTCCATTATTCTGCAAACAGGTGGCGCTGCTTGCGGTGCAATCTTAACCAAATCCAGGTTCTTTGAATTCGCAATCTTTTGAGCTTCCTTGGCTGGTATTATCCCCAGCATAGAACCGTCGGCATCAATTACACGGACTTCCTTATCTCTTATTTCCTCATTGATCAGCAATTCTTCTTTAATAAATAAACACCTCACTTATATTGTTAATATATTGTTTGAAAAATAAAAAAGTCGATAGACATTTCCTGCCATCCACTTTAATTAACATCATAAACTAGTTTCAGCCTTTAATAATCAAAAAACAAAAACTGATTTATATTAACCTCTTCCATAAGTTGTTGAGGTGAGAAGTGGATGCTTCTGCTTAATGTCCAGATAATAATATAGCACGTTTTCAAAAATTGGTCAAGAAAAAGAAATAGAATTTTTTGCATTTTTTTGCAATATACATTATTCTTTTTTATTGGTATAATGATAACATGATTTCCCTTCTTTGAATAATATATTAACCCATTAAAATCTTTTAAATTATCATTTTTTAAAATTTAAGGAGCATAAAATGGAACTGGGAATAAATACATTTTTTATAGATGTAAAAGAAGCATACAACCTTGGTCTTAAAAGAGTGGAAATAGTCGCTTCCAGTAAAGAAAAGGCATTATCGGATGCTGAAAAGGCAAGCAGGCATTCAATGAAATATAGTGCGCATCTTCCGGTATTTCTTCCCGACTGGTATCAATTTGGCCAGTGGGATGTGTTCTTCTGCGATACAGACCCGGAAAAAAGAAAAGTATCTATGGAGTTATTTGAAGAGAATCTTGACTTTGTAAAAGACCTTGATGTGGATTATATAATTTTGCATTTTGGCGGTGTCCTACAAGAGCTTTGCGGCCAGGAACTAGCTCAGTATCACCATATTGTCAAAGAATCTCTAGCTAAAATTGAGCCGTTATCACTTAAGTACAAGGTAAAAATACTTCTGGAATACTTCGGGCTTAATAAAAATCTTATTTCACCTGAAGACTGGCTGTCTCTGGTTTCCGGCAAAGATAATCTTGGTCTGCTGATTGATACAGGACATCTTTATTTCTCATGTGTTTATAACAATCTGGATACTCAGGAGACCCTGGACCAATTAGCATGCAACGCTTCTGCCTTTCATATCTGGAATACCATGGGCAAGGACCACTACTGGAAGTACCACCACGTAGCTCCACACTCCTCCCAACTGGCTGACGACGGATGGGCTTTTTCTACGCAGGAACTAATGGAAACCCTTTATACTGCTAACCCGGCCGCTCCAATCATAATTGAGCCAAACGTATTGTTTGGAGGCAAGGAATATATCTTGGAATCCATTTCTGATATGCAAAGAATGATTTATAATCTCTATCATAAAAAAGTGATATGATCCGGTACTATGCGCGAGTATACAGTATATTTTGCACATAATAAAGAGATATTAAATGATAAATTAAAATTTCAACAAATTTGTATTGACACCTTATCATATATGTACTAAAATTATTAAGCATAATTCGATTGGCTAAATTTAACTGAATAGAATTGTACATTCAGCTGCTTTCAGGTATTAATGAAAATCGTAGTATTATGGTTTTCTAATATATATTTTTTTAGGAGGTTTAAAGTTTTATGAAAAGCTTTATGGCAAAAGCCGAAGACATACAAAGAAAATGGTATGTAATTGATGCTGAAGGAAAGCCATTGGGAAGACTTGCAAGTGAAATAGCAAAAATACTCCGTGGCAAAAACAAACCAACTTATACTCCGCATGTTGATACCGGTGACCATGTAATAGTCCTAAACTCGGAAAAGGTTTTATTAACAGGTAACAAGCTGTCGCAAAAAATGTACCGGTACCACACAGGACACATTGGCGGATTAAAGGAAATGGCCTACAAGGACCTTATGGCTAAAAAGCCGGAGAAAGCTATAAGGATGGCAGTTCAGGGTATGCTTCCAAAGAATAGTCTTGGTCGAGCTATGATTAGGAAGCTAAAGATTTATAAAGGTAATGAACATAATCACGAAGCTCAAAAACCGGAAGTCCTTGAGTTAAAATTCTAAAGGGTTGAATATTAGGGGAGGAATTTTTAGATGGCTAAGAAAATGCAGTATTACGGAACAGGCAGACGAAAAAAATCCATAGCAAGGATTAGATTGGTGCCTGGAGCCGGAAATGTTAAGATAAACGAAAAAGATATCGATACTTATTTTGGACTTGAAACCTTAAAGGTTATTGTTAAGCAGCCATTAGTCCTGACAGATACAATAAATAAATATGATGTAATTGCAAAGGTTATTGGTGGAGGATTTACAGGTCAGGCCGGTGCAATCAGGCACGGTATAGCAAGAGCTTTATTAAGAGTCAGCGAAGACCTTAAACCTGTGTTAAAGAAAGCCGGTTTCCTCACACGTGACCCAAGAATGAAAGAAAGAAAGAAATATGGTCTTAAGAAAGCGCGTAAAGCTCCTCAATTCTCAAAGAGATAATTACTGCAAAGCTCTCCCAAACGGAGAGCTTTTTTATGTGTGCCGAAGGAATGTGCAAGGGACATGATTCATCTGTATTCTAGACAAGTGGACGGTTCTTCTGGGGCAATCAAAAATTTTACGTGAGGAAGAAAAAAGGCTTAATAACTACTAAATATGTAGCTATTGAGCCTTTTTTACGCGTAAAACTTCCGATTCACCTCTTTAAGAACCGTCCACTTGTCTATTATTTAAAGAATCCGTTGAATAAAATTTGTGCAGCTTCAGCTCTTGTTAAACCATCCTTTGGCCTGAATAGTAGCTTACTTCCATCTTGACTCCCTTTAACAAAGCCCTGTTCATAGGCAATTAAAACATATTTTGCTTTCTCTGGCGCAATATCGCTTGCATCTGCAAAAATTGTATTTAGTCTTGAAGTATCTACTATCTCATCTTGATATCCTTTAGATTTTACAATTGCTAAGGCAATATCTTCACGTTTTGCTGCAGAAGTAGGATAAAAATGCATGCCACCATACTCTGAAAAACCAGGCAAATACTGCTTTACAGTTTCAATATCCTTATATAATGTTCTCGTTGTACTGACATCAATAAAAGATGGTATTTGAGGATTAATCTGCTCTATACCTAAACTGCTTTGCAGTATATTTGTACATGGATTCAGTCTCCTATGTGCAAGGTTTTTTAGTGAAAACTACTGTTTTCCATGCATTATTTTACCATAATATAGCTCTTAATTCCAGTATTTATACAGGTTTTACATCCGTTAAGCAAACCCTAATTAATTATTGGAGGATTTTGT
>DHFP01000191.1 GCA_002402315.1 Clostridiales bacterium UBA4821 | reverse complement strand
CATGGTTTTTGCACAAGTCAAGTAATATATATGAATACTTACATGGTAAAATAAGTGAAGAATACATAAAAGGTATAATGTATATTTTTGATATACTCAACTTATTTTATTCTGATATAGTAGATAAAGAAGATGTTTCTAGAATGTATATAAAGCTGCTTAGATTTTATAATGAGGAAGCAATTGTTGAAGATATGGAAAATGAATTTATACTTGTGTCCTAGACGCTATATCAGTACATCGGAGAACGGGCAATTAAACTAATACATATTTTAAGGAGGGGTTTATAATGAAAGATAAGACTATGTTGATACCGGAAAAAAATAATATTCGTATTAAGGAGCAAGAAGGTAAGTGTGTTATATTCAATTTAGAAACTAGTGGATTTCATATGCTTACTTCTGACGGAAATAGTATATTGGAGCTACTTGATGGCAAGAAAAATATAAAAGAATTAGCTACATATTTTGCAGAGCAAAGAGGATTAGACCAATTACAACTTGAGCAAGATTTTATAAAATTTTTTGAAGAATTAGAATTAAGAAAGATTATTACATTGAAATAACCACAGTAAATTTTATTGTATTCTATAGTTATTTCTGAAACAAATGGATTATCTAAAACTGCATTGTTATAGAATGCTTCACTTTTAAACAATAGTACCCATATGTTTCAGAATATTTCTATGATGTTAGAGGGAATATGTATGATAAATAATCAAAGCAACTATATGATATTTGATGGACATGTGCATATAAATGTTAACCAAGATGATAGTTTTTTCTGCCCAGAGTATGTTTTAGAGAACCTAATAGAAGATATGGACAAATATCATATATCAAGGGCTATTGTAACGTTAAATCCGACTATAACAGAATTTAGATGTCAGAAAGATGTTGCTAATCATTATATCCGAATAGCGGATGGAGATAATGATGGTGAGTTGAAAATCTGGTGTATTCACTGTGGTAAGGTAGTATATACTGGTCCTGACCCTTTAAGAGAATATAATGAGGAGCTATTAATCAAATGCAGTCAATATAAAGGCAGGATTTTGCCGTTTATATACTTAAGCTTAGCTAATACGACTATAAAAAAGGAAATCTCACATTTTGAAAGCTTTTTTAGAGATTTATTTTATGGATATAAGCTTCATCCCAAATTTTCTTATAGATCATTAGATGAAATTAAAAGTATTCCATCGAAACGTCCTCTACTGATTCATACAGGACCAGACAAAGTTGATCATCCAATGAATGCTATAAGATTTTCAAAGAGGTATGAAGGAAATATTATTCTAGCACATTTCTGTCGACTAAACTATGATGCTTTAAATGAGGTGGCGAAGAATCCCAAGTTATTTATTGACACGTGTCCATCTTTACTACTGTATAATGATAGAATAAATGACTTATTTGATTATCCGGATGAACCTAGAATAGAATCCGAATTAGATTTATATTATAAAGCATTGAAGATAGCGGGTGAGGATAGTATTATTTTTGCAACTGATTCACCGTGGGGGAACATTGAACAAGAGTTGAATGTTCTTAGCAGACTTGCAATTCCTTATACAACAAGACGAAAGGTATCATCTTTAAACTTTTTAAAAGCATTATCCTTAGAGGATATGATAGAAACCTATTCGGAACAGAACTTAACAGAAGAGATTGAAATTAAGAAACCAGTACCAAATAGACAAGAACATAGTATATTAATAAAAAATCCAGATGATGCTAGCTTTATGTAAAGCTTCCTTTATGAGGATATTTATGTTTTGGATTACTATGTTTTGTTTTTGCAATAATAAAATTTGCGTTGAATGAAAAAGTAAATTCCACCGAGAAGTAAATTCCATATTGACAAAGAAAAGTCTATTTTTATAAGGATAGAGCTATAATATTTAAGATAAAATGATATAATAGAACCTGAAAAGCTAAAAAACATCTGATTGTTTGCATGGCAAACAGACAACTGGAAGTTTCATTGACAGAGAAAATTCCACTTGTCTTTATAGATTCGTAATATTGTCTGCCTGCCTTTGATTATGTGTTTTTAGCGCTTTAGAAGTGCTGGTTTTAGTAACACATGGTCATGTTCTATCTTTTCCAGACCTAGTACTTCAAATAGTTTTTTACTTCAATTACGCTTCAATGTATAAGTTGAAGAAATTTAAACATAAAGATGGAAAACCCTGAAAATTTGTTGTAAAATGAGATAAGTTTAACTAGGGGGGAGTATCTATGATTGATATAAAACTAGTCAGAAGCAATCCGGAGATGATAAAAGAACTGTGTAAAAAAAGGCAGTCCGATGTAGATGTCGAAAGGCTGGTATCTGTAGACAAGGAATATATTGAAAAAAAGGCCGCCCTTGATGACGCCAGAAGTGAAATAAACAAAATATCCGGTCCGGAAGGGCGCGAAAAGGCAAAAGAGCTTAAGGTCAAGATTGCCGAACTAAAAGAAATAACCGACCGCCTGCTGGAAGAGCGGGATAACCTCTGGGCTTTACTGCCCAATCTGCTTGCAGGCGATACGCCCGAAGGCAAGGATGATGAGGACAATGTTGAATTACATAAATGGGGAGAGAAACCGAAATTCGATTTCCAACCCAAAACGCATGACGTTATTGGCGCTGACCTTGGAATTTTAGACCTGCAGAGAGGTACCAAAGTTGCTGCTGCTGGCTTCTACTACTGGAAAGGCGATGGAGCAAGGCTGACATGGGCTATATACCGCCTTGCTATGGATGTTTTGGTCGAACGGGGGTTTGAACTGATGATGACTCCGATTCTGGCCAAGAAACGTACCTTCTTTGGGACAGGCTATCTGCCGTTCGGCGAAGATGAACTTTACAAAATTGGGAAAGAAGAACTATACCTTATCGGAACGTCTGAGCAGACGCTGGTATCCTACCACGATGACGAAATTATTCCTGAAAATACACTGCCGAGAATGTATACGGCTTTTACACCATGCTTCAGGACTGAAGCTGGGTCTTACGGCAGAAAATCAAAGGGAGCCTTCAGAGTTCACCAATTCCACAAGGTAGAGCAAATAGTATTCTGTCGCCCGGAAGAATCCGAAAAGTGGCATATGGAATGTCAGAAAAACGTTGAGGATTTCATGCAGATGCTGGAGATACCGTATCGTGTAGTAAGGGTTTGTCTTGGAGATATGGGAGCTCCCGGCTATAAGAAGTATGATGTGGAAGGTTGGTTCAGCGGTTTTGAGGAATACAGGGAGACCCATTCGAATACCAATCTTTTGGATTATCAGACCAGAAGGCTGAACATTCGCTGTAAAGGGGAGCAGAACTTTAATCCCCATACAATTTCTTCTACCATGATAACAGACAGGGCAGCTCTGGCGATATTGGAAAACAACCAGCAGGCTGACGGTTCGGTTATTATACCGAAAGCGCTCAGACCATATATGAACGGTCAGGAGAAGATAGTGAAAAAATAACGCCGCATAATACTTAAGGGAGTAAATGATACTATGGAAAATAAAGAATTAGAGATTAATGAATTATTAAAAATAAGAAGAGATAAACTTCTTGCCCTTCAGGAAGAAGGCCGGGATCCGTTTCAAATTGTTAAGTATGATAAGACCAATAACTCGGAAGAGATTTTAAATAGTTTTGAAAAATTCGAGGGTAAAGTTATTAGTCTGGCAGGAAGAATTATGGCCAAGAGGGAGATGGGGAAAGCCAGCTTCTGCAACATTCAGGATTTAGAGGGAAGAATACAGATATATGTAAAGACAGACGAAGTGGGAGAAGAAGCATATAACCAATTCAAAAAGTATGATATTGGCGATATTATTGGCGTTAAAGGTGAGGTTTTTAAAACCCATAGAGGAGAAATTTCCGTAAAAGCCAGGGAGCTTATTCTTCTTTCAAAATCTCTGCAAATACTTCCCGAAAAATGGCATGGATTGAAAGATACCGATTTGAGATACAGACAAAGATATGTGGATTTAATTGTGAATCCTGATGTCAAAAAGACCTTTATTACCAGAAGCAAGATAATATCTTTCATTAGAAACTTTTTAGAAAAAAGAGGATTTCTGGAAGTAGATACGCCTATTCTGAATGTTATAGCAGGAGGTGCTTCAGCAAGGCCATTCATAACACATCATAATACCCTGGATATTGCTTTATATCTAAGAATTGCTCCTGAACTATATCTTAAAAGATTAATAGTAGGCGGCCTCGAAAAGGTTTTTGAAATAGCCAAAAACTTTAGAAATGAAGGTATTTCCATAAAGCACAACCCTGAATTTACTATGATAGAAATCTATGAAGCATATAAAGATTATCATGATATGATGAATTTAACGGAGGAACTGATATCCACAGCGGCTAAAGACGTCTTGGGAAGCGAAAAGATTATATATCAGGAGAAAGAGATTGATTTATCAACGCCATGGAAAAGGATAAGTATGCTGGACTCAATTAAGGAATACAGCGGTGTTGATTTTAATAAGGTTGAAACTGATGAAGATGCCAGAATGACAGCCAGACAACATAAAATCAGTGTTAAGGACAGCGATACATGGGGTGAGGTTGTAAACCTGTTTTTTGAAGAGAAGGTTGAAAAGAACCTTATTCAACCGACTTTCATATATGATTATCCTGTTGAAGGCAGTCCTTTAACCAAGAAAAAACCTTCAAATCCCAGATTGACTGAAAGGTTTGAGGTCTTCATAGCAGGATGGGAATTCGGTAATGCTTACTCTGAGCTTAATGACCCTATAGACCAGAAAGAGAGATTTGTCAAACAGGTTGAGGCAAGAAATGCCGGAGATGAAGAAGCCAATATGATGGATGATGACTTTGTAAACGCTCTTGAATATGGTATGCCTCCGACAGGCGGCTTGGGAATAGGAATTGACAGGCTGATAATGCTGTTAACCGATTCATATTCAATACGTGATGTGCTTCTGTTTCCAACCATGAAACCAAGAGAATAAAATAGTAAAAAATCTCCTTTAATGAAGGAGATTTTTTACTATTTGCGTATCAATTCTTCAAACAAAGTTACAATATCCTCGCATGCATTTGGTCTGGCAAGCTGCCGGGCCATTTCCTTCATGTGCTTCATTCTGAGGGGGTTCCCCATAACCTGATGGATTACCTCTTCAACATTCTGCTTCGAGTATATCCTTGCAGCAACGCCGCTGTTTAAAAGGAACCTTGCATTCTTTTCCTCCTGTCCCGGTATCGGGGATATGATTATCAGCGGCAGGCCTTTAACCAGAGCTTCGCTGATGGTCAGCCCTCCGGGCTTTGATATGATAAAATCGGAGGCAGCCATAAGCTCAGGAATCTGGTCTGTAAAACTGTATATTTTTACGGGTTTCTTTCCCTTTTGAGCGTACTTTTCAGCTTGCTTAATAAGCTTCTGGTTTTTGCCTGCAACCAGAATAAGCTGCAAATCCATATCGCTATTGAGCAGGGTCATGAAGGTTTCCTTCAGTTCTCCGAAACCGAGGCTACCGCCCATAATCAGCACGGTTGTAATATCCTGAAGTCCAAGGTCCTTTCTGGTTTCAGACTTATCATAGTTTTTCAGAAAGTTTTTCGATACGGGGATGCCTAAAGGATGAATGATATCCTTGGAAATTCCTCTGTTTATCATATCAAGCATCATGCCGGAATGGGCCACGATATAAGCTTCAACCTCGTCATGCAGCCAGAATGGATGTATGGTATAGTCTGTGAGAATAGTGACTATCTTGCTTTTGAGCAAATCCTGCCTTTTCAGGTTTGTAACCATCTGCAAAGGAAAAGGGTGTGTGCAGACTACAATGTCAGGCTGAAGCTCCCTTATCAGGCGCCTGATTTTATATGAGATTATCCTGTTGATTGTCTGGCTCACCTCTGAAAGGTTATCGCCCGATTCTGCGATTTCATACAGCTTGCCGTATATTTTGGGGCTTTTTTTAAGCGCGTTGATGTAGCTTCCGACAACCAGTTTATCGACAATAGGGTTTATGTATCTTAGGGCATCAACCAGCAAGGTCCTGGAGCCCGGATACTTTTCTTCTATGCATGATTTAAGCGCTTCGGCCGCCTTTATATGGCCGGCGCCTGCAGAGATAGCCAGAATCAAAACATTCATACAAATTACCTCCTTGATAAAACTCGTGGTCA
>DHFP01000250.1 GCA_002402315.1 Clostridiales bacterium UBA4821 | reverse complement strand
AATTTTTCAATATTCTTAATAACTTTGATTACATATACACTTCTTAAGTACTTCCAAACACAAAATATTAAATATTTATATGCATTGGCTGCAGATTTACTTTTGTTAGTATTTACTAAACCCTTTTTTATCGGTCTGCCGATTTTCATAATAATAATCTTTATACTTTATTATCCTTTAAATAAAGTAAAATATCATTCAAGGCCGCTTTTTACTTTTACAATTAGTATTTGTCTGATTTATGCTTTTGTATTTGGATATTGCACTTTAAATAATAAAATTAACGGCTTTTATGGAATAACATCTGTTAGTAATGTAAATTGTTTTGGTAAGATACTTCAATACAAGATGGAAGCATACGGGGATAATACTAAATTGAAAGATGATATTAACAACGCTTATATCTCAACCCCCAAGGATAATCTTGTAAGAGGGGAATACCTTGAACCGTGGGGATTCCTAGGTAAATATGGATGGGCAAATAACAATTATTTTGAACCCGGCAGATTCTCATCATCAATAATTAAGAATAACCTGATATTATATATTACAAATAGCCTGCAATTAACCGCTAATCTCATGATTGAATTAAATCCGTTTAGAGACTTCATTGCTATAAACGCAATAGATAATAATTCGATATACTCAAGGTTTATCAATATGGCTTCGGTTATTTTAAGTCCAATCAATAGTTTATATTTTTTAATACCTTTATTTTTACTTGAGCTTTTAATTTATATTGCTGCATTTAAAATTTCTTACATAAAATCTCATATAGGACCTTTAATAGTTCTTTTATTAATCCTCTATCATTACTTAATGAGTGCATTTTTCTCTTATGGCGACTACTGCAGGCTGCTTGCTCCCAGTTATTATCTAATATATCTTCTGATGATATTTAACTTGTTCAGGATACTTCACTATTTGCTGAATGTTGTCAAAATTTATCTATATTAACTGCGAAAAAGAATTTACATGTTGAAAGTAATTACTGGAAGCAATTATCTGGAAGCAATTATCTTGAAACGTTTTGTAAATTCTTTTTCGCTTCCTATATACTTGAGTATTATTGAAAATTTAACATTACCTTAATAAATTTTACTTGATTTTAATTATATATTGTTTTACTATTATAACGTAAAATGTCGTTTTTGGATAATATTTCAATTTTAATTAGTTATTTCAAAAATTATTTCCGGTTGAATATCAGCTTTTATAGGGGGCTTTTATGCTGAGACATTTAAAGATCAGTTCATATACCAAGGTAATTTTTTTTCTTATACTAATGCTAATTATTTTTTCAATAATTAATGGCGTCTTTTTAATCAAAAATACTGTAGGTGTCTTAAATGCTTATAATCTTAACCAATCGGCTATCATTAAAGATAGCATACAACTCTTTATTTTTAATATATTCTGTGAAACAGTACTAATAATGGTATTTGGTTTGCTTATACTATATTTTGTTAAAAAAATACACGATAAATCCCTTAAACATGAAATTGAAAAAACAAGGGTAGTGGCTGAGCTTGAGACTGCGAACGAAATCATCCAAAAAGATGATATGATACTGATTCAAAAAGAAAAAATCGAACAGCAGAATAAGGAAATTATTCAACAAAAGAGCCTGGTTGACAAGCTATACAAGGAAGCTTTGGAAAACAATAAAAACAAGACTGATTTCTTTTCAAATATAGCTCATGAGTTAAAGACACCGCTTTCTGTTATATTAAGCACAGTTCAACTTTTAAATATGCAGTTAAGTAAAAATGCAGATAAAGAATCTGATGTAAGACCAATTAAAAAGTATCTGGATATAATCAAACAAAACTCCTTTAGAATTGTAAGATTAATAAACAGTCTTTTAGAAATAACTAAAATTGAGGCAGGATTTATGGATATACACCTTCAGAATGTAGACGTCGTAAAATTAATAAGAGAAATTTGTTTCTTAATCTCAGAATACCTTAACCATAAAAATATTACTTTTGAATTTTACTCAAATGTAAATAAGAAAGTCATTGCCATCGACCCTGACAAGTTAGAAAATATTATACTTAATCTGTTGTCAAATGCTGCTAAATTCACTCAACCAGGTGGAAGGATAACATTAAAAATACATGATAAGAAAAGTCAAGTAATGATCTCAGTCGAGGATACGGGAGCCGGTATTCCAAGAGAAAGGTTAAATGTTATCTTTGAGAGGTTTAAACAAGCAAGAACACATAATACAAAACACCATGAAGGTGTAGGTATCGGCTTATCTCTCGTGAAAATGCTGGTTGAACTGCATAGCGGACAGATCAAGGTGGAAAGTGAAGTTGGGAAAGGAACAGAATTTTCCGTTTACCTACCGGCAATAACTGTACCTGAAAATCATCCTGATGACATACCTGTAAACCAAACTCACAACAGGATTATTGAAGCAGTAGATATTGAGTTTTCGGAAATATATACATCAAGTTAGTTTAACTCTGCCTTTCCAATTATCTGACTAAGGTCCATATATCCATACTTTCTCATGTATTCCTCTATACCGTTAATTACATCTATAGGTGCACCGGGATTAACAAAAGTTGCCGTACCTATGGATACAGCCGAGGCTCCTGCCAGAAGGAATTCTACTGCATCATCTCCGGACATGATTCCGCCCATACCTATTACCGGTATTTTAACAGCTTTAGATGCCTGCCACACCATTCTTACTGCAATCGGCTTTACCGCAGGACCCGATAGACCACCCAGGTTATTGCCCAGGATAGGTCTTTTAGTGTGTATATCTATTGCCATGGCCAGTATTGTATTAATAAGAGAAATGGCGTCGGCCCCTCCCTCTTCTGCTCCTTGAGCTGATTCTTCAATGCTTGTTACATTGGGGGTAAGCTTTACTATAAGCGGTTTATTGCAAACTTCTTTAACTCTTTGTGTTACTTCCTTAACCCCGGCATAAGTAGTACCAAAGGCCATGCATCCGGCTTTTACATTAGGGCATGATAGATTAAGCTCTATTCCGTCAACATCTGCCTCTTTTAAAGCTGATGCCACTTCTACATAGTCTTCAACCGTTTTTCCTACAATATTCACTATTATTTTTGTATCCAAACCCCTTAGCCATGTTAAGTCATTCTTTATGAATGATTGAACTCCGGGATTTTGTAGTCCTATAGCATTCAACATTCCTCCCGGAGTCTCCGCTACTCTTGGAGGCTTGTTCCCTTTCCGCGGCACTGCTGATGTCCCTTTAGTAACAATAGCGCCAAGCTTGTTCAAGTCTATGTACTGTGAGTATTCCCTGCCATATCCGAAAGTGCCTGAGGAAACCATGACCGGGTTTTTCAACCTTATTCCGCCTATGTTTACCTCTGTAGATATGTTTGACATTTTGACCTCCATTAATATAATTTATTACTCAAGTATGATTTCATTTGCATTAAAAACCGGCCCATCCTTGCATACATGCCCAAATTTGAAATCTTCACCATCTGTAAGCTTACACGCGCACCCGAGGCATGCACCAACTCCACACCCCATCCTTTCTTCAACCGATATCTCACAAGGAATGTTAGCAGATTCAGCAACCTCTTTTACTTTTTTAAGCATAGGTAATGGCCCGCATGAATAAATCATGTCAAACCTGGTATTCTCAATATCACGCAGCAGCAAGTCTGTAACCAGAGCACGGGTTCCATATGAACCGTCATCCGTTGCAATGCTTAACTGTTTTGAAGCACTCTTAAACTCATCTTCCAATAGTATAAAATTTTTGTTACGGAATCCAAGGTATGTATAAACTTGTTGAACCTTTAGCTCATTTGCCAGAAACAATAGCGGGAATATGCCTATTCCCCCGCCTATTACAGCAGCTTTCTTATTTTGACTGGAAATGCTGAAGCCTTTACCTAAAGGACCTAATATATCAAGACTTTCTCCTGCTTTCTTACGGGCTAAAGTCTGTGTCCCCTTCCCCTTCATTCTAAAGATAAAGCTTACTTCCCCTTTGTTCTTGTCAACAGCGGAGATACTGATTGGCCTTCTAAGAAGAACTTCTAAACCGTCTCCACATTTTATCTCAAGGAATTGGCCCGGACATGCGTTTTGTGCCATTACTGAAGAGCTTACCGTAAACCTATAAATATCGTGCAGTAATTCCCTTTTATCTACAACCTCACATAAATGTTGTTTAGACATATCTTTACCTCTTTAATATAAATAATTTTTCCCTTTAATTAAACAATTGTTTTCCTGTACGACATAGCACTATTATAGCTTTCCCATCTCTACTATCTCCAAATCCCCTATTTCCTTACCAAGCTTCAGAGTATCTACGACAGCCTTGGCCGTATCTATAGAAGTCAGACAAGGGATAGACTGCTCAACAGCCTTCCTTCTTATCCTGAAACCATCTCTTTCAGGCTTTCGTCCCTTGGTAGGAGTATTGATAACAAGGTCTATCTTTCCAGACTCAATTAAATCCAGGATATTTGGAGAACCTTCATCAATCTTCTTCACATAGTTGGTAGCCACATTATATGAATTGAGCAGGTGTTCGGTTTTACCGGTGGCATAAAGGTTAAATCCTAACCTTTCGCATTGCTCAGCTATTGGAATTAGTTCCACCTTGTCAGCATCGCGTACTGTCATCAGCACATTACCTTTATGCGGTATCTTTATGCCTGAGGCTGATAAACCTTTAAACAAAGCTTCAGGGAAGGTCTTTGCTATTCCCAGGACTTCGCCCGTAGATTTCATCTCCGGCCCAAGGCTTATATCAACATCAGGCAGCTTCTCGAAAGAAAATACCGGAACCTTAACTGCAACATACTCCGATTCAGGATATAATCCTATCCCATATCCCATGTCTTTAAGCTTGATACCAAGCATTGCTTTTGTTGCCAGATCTACCATAGGTATACCGGTTACCTTGCTTATATACGGAACTGTCCGGCTGGAACGCGGGTTAACCTCAATTACATACGCCTGGTTGTTATAGGCTATAAATTGGATATTTATCAGGCCTATTACATTCAATGATCTCGCCAACTTGATGGTATAGTCTACTACTATATCCTTTATTTCCTTTTCAATTGTCTGAGTAGGATATACCGAAATACTATCTCCCGAGTGTACTCCTGCCCTCTCAAGATGCTCCATTATGCCCGGGATTAGAACATCCTCGCCATCACATATGGCATCAACTTCAATCTCTTTTCCGAGCAGGTATTTATCTATCAATATAGGATGCTCCTGCTTAACCCTGTTAATTATATTCATGTAATCAATGATGTCTTTATCCGAGTATGCTATTTCCATACCTTGCCCGCCAAGAACATAGGATGGTCTTACCAGTACTGGATAACCCAGCTTATTTGCTGCTGCTACAGCCTCTTCAAGGGTAAATATAGTCAATCCCATAGGTCTTAGTATATTCAAGTCTTCCAAAAGCTTATCAAACTTTTCCCTATCCTCTGCTATGTCAACTCCACGCGGGTCTGTTCCCAGTATTTTAACTCCCATCTCATTTAAAGCTTTTGTCAGCTTTATAGCGGTCTGACCGCCAAACTGTACAATGGCGCCGAATGGTCTTTCTTTTTCAACAATATTTTGAACATCTTCCTTTGTAAGAGGCTCAAAATACAGCCTATCGGATGTATCAAAGTCTGTACTTACAGTTTCAGGATTATTATTTACGATTATTGCTTCATAACCTGCTTCTTTTAATGCCCATACAGAGTGGACCGAGCAGTAATCAAACTCTATACCCTGGCCTATTCTGATGGGTCCTGAGCCTATAACAAGCACCTTTTTGCCATTAGTCTCTTTTGACTCGCAGACTTGGTCATAAGTTGAATAAAAGTATGGCGTCATGGCCTCAAACTCGGCTGCACATGTGTCAACCATCTTGAATGATGGTCTAATGCACATCTGTTCTCGCATATTCTTCACATCTGCTTCTGTGCAGCCAATATATTTTGCAATAACTGCATCTGTGAATCCCATCTTCTTTGCTCTTAGAAGTGCATTTTCTTTAATTGAGTTTTTATCCAGCATCTTTAACTTCTCTTCCATTTCAACAATCACTCTTAGCTTATCTGTAAAGAAGTTATCTATTCTAGTAATGTTATATATTTCTGATATCGGCACTCCTCTTCTTAGGGCTTCAGCGATTACAAATATTCTCTCATCATTTATATCCTTAAGCTTTTCAATTATCTCATCAGTGCTTAGCTTCTTACAAAATTCCTGTTCTAAGGTAAACAGCCCTAATTCCAGTGAACGTATTGCTTTCATTAATGCTCCTTCAAAGGAAGAACTTATAGCCATTACCTCACCGGTTGCCTTCATTTGAGTTCCAAGTGAACGATCTGCACTTATGAATTTATCGAAAGGCCATTTGGGAATTTTTACTACTACATAATCCAGAGTTGGTTCAAAGCAAGCAAATGTCTTACCTGTAACTGCATTTTGTATTTCATCCAGGCTGTAGCCTATGGCAATTTTTGAAGCCACTTTTGCAATTGGGTATCCGGTTGCCTTTGATGCAAGAGCACTTGACCTGCTTACCCTCGGGTTAACCTCGATTACTGCATACTCAAAGCTTGTAGTGTGCAAGGCAAACTGCACATTGCAACCGCCTTCAATTCCTAATGCTGAAATTATTTTCAATGATGCTGTCCTAAGCATCTGATATTCTTTGTCGGTCAGAGTCTGGGACGGAGCCACAACTATGCTGTCCCCGGTATGAACTCCAACCGGGTCAATGTTCTCCATATTACACACAGTAATTACATTGCCTTTATGATCACGCATAACTTCATATTCGATTTCTTTCCAGCCCGATATGCATTTTTCTATTAAAACCTGGGAAACCCTGCTCAATCTTATACCATTAGTTGCAATATCCCTCAGCTCGGTTTCATTTGCTGCAATTCCACCGCCTGTACCCCCCAGGGTATAGGCCGGCCTTACAATAACGGGATATCCGATTGAGCTTGTAAACTCCACGGCATCCTCAACACTGTTTACAACCTTGCTGGAAATTATAGGTTCATTAATACTTTCCATGGTATCCTTAAAAGCTTGCCGGTCCTCTGCCATCTTTATTGCCTCAACTGCTGTTCCCAAGAGCTTAACACCCTGTTTTACCAAAAACCCGCTTTCAGCCAATTCCATCGCAAGATTTAGTCCGGTCTGGCCTCCAAGCGTTGGAAGAATACTATCAGGCTTCTCTTCCATAATTATTTTCTTTATGACATCGGGAAGTAGAGGTTCAATATAAACTTTATTGGCTATATTTTTATCAGTCATTATTGTTGCCGGATTACTGTTGACTAGTACAACCTCTATTCCTTCTTCAGTTAGTGCTCTGCAGGCTTGCGTACCGGCATAATCAAATTCTGCAGCCTGTCCGATAATTATAGGCCCTGAACCTATTACAAGAACTTTCTTAATATCTTCCCTTTTAGGCACCTAATTAACCCCCTTGTGCTTCTTTATCATCTCAATAAACTCATCAAAAAGGTATCCGGTATCTGCCGGGCCGGGTGAGGCTTCCGGATGAAACTGCACTGTAAATGCAGGCACCCCAAGGTAACGTACACCCTCAATTGTCCCGTCATTCATATTCCTATGACTAACCACCATCTTTTCCGGCTCCATTGATGATTCAACTATCGTATACCCATGATTTTGAGAAGTTATATAGGTTAAATCCTTTTCTATGTCTTTAACCGGATGATTGCAGCCTCTGTGACCATATTTTAATCTTTCTGTGTCAGCCCCACTGGCTAGCGCCATAATCTGATGTCCAAGACATATACCGAAAATCGGTACCTTTCCAAGCAGTTTTCTGATTGTATCAATTGTATCTACACAATCCTTTGGATCACCGGGGCCGTTGGAGAACATAACACCATCAGGTTTTACAGCCAGAATCTCTTCTGCTGCCGCATGTGCAGGAAACAGGTAGACCTTACACCCCCGTTTCTGTAAGGACCTGATTATATTTTGCTTGATACCAAGATCAACCAGGGCTACATTATAACCTGTACCGTTGAAAACCTTTACCTCTTTGGTTGTTACTTCTTTTACAGGATCCTTTATCTCATATTTCATTATCTCTTCAATCTTATCTTTAAAACTGAAGTTTTCATCAGTAGAAATGATTCCTTTCATTGTACCTTTTTCTCTGAGTATTCTAGTTAATGCCCGTGTATCAATACCCTCAACTCCAATTATATTATGCCTGGTCAGGTAATCATTCAGTGTCTCAACTGATCTCCAGTTGCTTGGAGTTTTACAAACCTCTCTAACAATGAAGCCCTTTACCTGCGGTTTGATTGACTCAATATCATCCGGGTTCACGCCATAATTTCCTATAAGCGGGTAAGTCATGGTAACTATCTGGCCGCAGTATGATGGGTCAGTCAATACCTCCTGGTAACCTGTCATACCGGTATTAAATACAACCTCACCCAATACTTCCCCTTCTGCACCAAAGCTTGTTCCTTTAAATATAGTCCCATCTTCTAAGGCAATAACTGCTGGTTTCAAAAAATTCACCTCTCAAATATTATTTGTCCTGTAATAAAGCAAATGTACTTGTTTACTGCATTTTAAGCTCCCTCTCTATCTCTCCCTCACATCAAGGGAGAGCAAAAGTATTACTTCGTAGCCTTTCATTTCCTTCCCTTCGAAGTGAGGGGAAGATAGAAGGGGAGCCTAATGACCAGTTATTTTCCGTGCTATTTCCTTATTCAGCTCATCTCTCATTCTGATTACCTCGACCCTAGCCACTTCATCAAATCTTTCTTCGCAGTATGTGTTTTTCCACCTGTCAGACTTATACGCCTGTGCTATGCTCCTTGAAGCATTGACAATGGCACCCAGTCCATCCTTCTTGAATGCTTTTGCTGCATCGGCAGATGTTCCTCCCTGCGCCCCGTATCCGGGAACCAATATGAAAGCTTTCTCCAAAACCTCTCTTAAGGTAATTATCTGATCGGGATATGTCGCGCCAACAACCGCTCCTACTGCACTGTAACCGCTTTGCCCTACAAGTACTTTGCCCCACTTGTCTACAAGACCGGCCACATGTTCAAAAAGGAACTTGCCGCCAAAGTTTAGAATATCTTGTACATCCCCTGAAGATTTATTTGAGGTTTTGACCAGTATGAATATACCTTTACCGTATCTTGTGCAATCTTCAAGGAATGGCTCTATACTGTCTTGCCCAAGGTAGGGGTTTATTGTTATAAAATCAATATCAAAAACCGCTTGTTCTCTCTGCTCAATTTTCACTTTACCAAGATATGCACTCGAATAAGCCTCAGCAGTTGAACCTATGTCTCCTCTTTTTACATCTCCTATAACCAGTAAATCTTTTGCCTTTGCATATTCGCATGTTTCTCTAAATACCCTGACTCCTTCTTCTCCCAGCAGTTCGAAAAACGCCATTTGAGGTTTTACTGCTGGAATCAGGTCTGCCGTAGCATCAATGAGTTTTTTATTAAACTCCAATATTGCTTCAGAAGCTCCCTTTAAAGTTTGCCCGTATTTTTTATACGCTTCATTCTTGATATATGCCGGAACACTTTCAATTCTTGGGTCCAATCCCATAACTGTTGGATTATTCTTTTTCTTAATCTGTTCAACCAATCTGTCAATCGCGTTCATGTAATGACCCCCCTTTTTCTAATTTGATTTTAGTCAATTGCAAAATCGTGAAAACCTTATAAATACTATGGTTTAATATTTAATTTCTCTATTACTCCCTCCGTCAGCTTACGCTGCCACCTCCCTCAGAGATGGAGGTTTTTTCTCAAGCTCCCTCTCCGAGGGGGCTGTCACTGAAGGTGACTGGGGGGAGTTCTCCGGAGTGGACAATCAAAATGAATTGCGCCCCTACATTAATTAGGAATGTGTCATATCACCTTCCCATCAACTATTGTATAATAGACCTTTCCCCTCAACTTCATCCCATTAAAAGGAGAATTCCTTCCCTTTGTTTTAAACTTATTTATATCTACTACAAATTCCTCATTCGGATTAAAGATTGTTATATCGGCGGTTTTGCCTTTAGTCAATGTACCCCGGTTCAGCCCCAGTATTCTTGACGGATTATAGCTCATTTTTTCAACCAGATGTTCATACGTTAAGTGCCCTGGGTGAACCAGGTATGTTAATGCTAACGGAAGAGCTGTTTCAAATCCCACTAACCCGAACGCTGCCAGATTAAACTCTACATTTTTATCATCAATATGGTGCGGCGCATGATCAGTTGCAATTACATCAATTGTTCCATCCTTAAGTCCTTCTATTATTGCTTCCACATCCTCTTTTGTCCGCAGGGGCGGATTAACCTTTGCAGATGTATTGTATCCCATTACCGCTTCATCAGTTAAGCTGAAATAATGCGGACATGTTTCAGCCGTTACCTTTGCATTCCTTTTCTTTGCGTTTCTGATTAATTCAACTGATCCTTTGGTGCTGACATGAGCAATATGAATGGAGCACTTGTTATTTTCGGCAAGAATTATTTCTCTTGCAACCATAACCTCCTCAGCTTCTCTGGGAATACCCTTGAGCCCCAGAAGCGTTGAAACGTATCCTTCATTCATTACACCTTCATCTACTAGAAGCAAATCTTCGCAGTGGGATATTATTGTCACCTCAAACATCTTCGAATACTGCAGTGCCCGTCTCATAATTAGTGAACTGCTTACCGGCTTGCCATCATCAGATATAGCAACCACACCTGAAAACTTCATTTCTCCTATCTCGGCCAATTCCTGTCCGTTTTGGCCCTTTGTTATGCAGCCGATTGGGAATACATTTACCATACCTAATGCATCAGCTTTATCCTTAACAAATTTTGCTATTGCAGGATTATCTATAACCGGATTTGTATTAGGCATACATGCTATTGAAGTAAAACCGCCTGCAGCAGCGCTGTGAACACCTGTCTCGATAGTTTCCTTGTATTCAAATCCCGGTTCTCTCAGATGACAGTGCATATCAACCATGCCCGGTATTACATATAGCCCTTTACAGTCAATAACTTCAGAACAGTTATATTTTAAATCCCTGCCAATATCCTGAATTATCCCATCTTCAATATAAATATCTGCTAAACCCTCATACTTTGAAGCCGCATCAAACAACCTTCCATTCTTAATCAATGTTTTCAACTTCTACACTCCTCCCTTAAAATCATAGTCCTGAGTCCTTAACTCTATAGCTATCTCAAAGAGGTCGGTCCTGAGTGCTAATCTCTATAGCTGGCTCAAAGATGTACGTCCTGAGTAAAATCAAAAAAAGTTTTTTAAACTCAGGACTCAGGACTAGTATTTATGTCCTTACGGGTTAGCAGGTACAACAGTGCCATTCTGACTGCCAATCCATTGGTAACCTGCTCGTTAATTGATGAATGTTCACCGTCAATTACTGATGATGAAAGTTCTATTCCTCTATTGACAGGGCCAGGATGCAGTACCAAAACGTCATTCTTAGCTATTTTCAACCTATTATCATCAATTCCGAAAAATTTTGCATATTCCCGTGTTGTTGGGAATAAACCTTTCTTTTGTCTTTCAAGCTGAATTCTTAGTCCTATAACCACATCAGCATCTAATATTGCTTCGTGTACACTGCTGAAAACCTTAACACCTGTCTTTTCAATTTCAGCTGGCATTAATGTCTGAGGTCCGGCAACAGTAATATCTGCTCCAAGCTTTTGAAGTGCCCAAATGTCACTTCTGGCCACCCTGCTGTGGTAAATGTCACCAACTATTGCAACCTTTAAACCTTCAATATTCCCTTTCTTTTCACGTATTGTAAACATGTCCAAAAGTGCTTGAGTTGGATGCTCGTTCATGCCATCTCCAGCATTTATTACTGAGGCCTTTACATTTTGAGCAAGCAAGTGAGGAGCACCGGATATGGGATGCCTGATTACAATTACATCAGTTCCCATTGCCTCAATAGTTTTACCAGTGTCAATCAAGGTCTCACCCTTCGCTACACTGCTTGATGACGCAGAAACATGAGCAGCGCTTGCACCCATATACTTTGCAGCCAATTCAAATGAGAGTCTTGTCCGGGTACTATTTTCGTAGAACAATGTTACAATAGATTTACCTGCAAGGTGAGGTGTTTTCTTATTGTTGGAGTTTATTACATATTTCATGGTTTCAGCTGTATTTAAGATAAAATTAATTTCGTCCTTTGTTAAATCTCTTATACCTAACAGGTTTTTGGAATTTAACTTCATTTCTTCACCCCTTTGCAAAAAAATAGTAAGGTCAATACCTTACTATAAATTTGTTACATCAATATATGTTTTTCAATCTCATTGATTGTAACTGTATCTATACCATCAACTTCTTCCAGCCTTACATTGATTACTTCACTTTTAGATGTCGGAACATTTTTCCCGACAAAGTCAGCTCTTATAGGTAATTCCCTATGTCCCCTGTCGATTAAAATGCCCAACTGAATTATCTTCGGCCTACCAAGATCCAACACTGCATTTATGGCTGATCTGACAGTCCGTCCAGTAAAAAGAACATCATCTATAAGTATTACTTTCTTAGCATGTAAACTAAAGTTTATTTCAGTACCATTTATTATTGGATGTTCATCCAATAGGCTCAAGTCGTCACGATAAAGAGTTATATCGAGAATACCTACCGATGGGGCCTTTCCCTCTACCATCTTAATTTTTTGTGCAATTCGGAGTGCTAAAGGTACCCCTCTTCTTTGTATACCTATAAGTACGAGATCCTCGGTCCCCTTATTCCTTTCAAGTATCTCATGTGCTATCCGGTTAATCGCCCTGTTTATTGCTTGTCTATCCATTACTATTGCTTTATCTTTGATCATTTTGCATCTCCTTTTTATTGGCTAAAAATGCAAATTATTATGCTTTTGCGTAAAAAAAAACTTCTACAGCGGGTAAAAGTTATTATTAACATTATACGTATATATTCTTATAGCAATATTAATAACCTTACCAGCCTCTCGGGACTAATTTAAAGGTTCTATTTTTATAAATTTTAACATATAGGTTCAGAATTGTCTACAGCATATTTATTATATTTTATAAATTTGACTAATTACTCAATTTAGATTAATATTTTAAAAGAATACAGGAGGCAAAAGGAGGACTTAAATGGTTTTTCACAGTTTCTACTTAATACTGTTAGTACCGGCTATCCTGCTATCACTTTATGCTCAATTCAAAGTACAAAGTACTTTCAAGAAATACCTTACTGTAAATAACAGCAAAGGACTTACCGGAGCCATGGTGGCAAGAACCATACTGGATAGACAGGGTATGCCTGATGTAGAAATAGAACAGGTTGATGGGTATCTGAGTGACCACTATGATCCTCAGACCAGAACGGTAAGATTATCTCCTGAAGTCTATAATGGAACATCAGTTTCTTCTCTGGGGGTTGCTGCTCATGAAACCGGCCATGCCATTCAGCATAACATTAGGTATTTACCCTTAAGTATACGATCTATATTAGTCCCCATAGCCAATATAAGCTCATGGACAGCTATTCCTCTTATTATCATGGGACTTATCATTCAACAAATTGGTCTGATAATAATTGGAATTATTATTTTTTCTCTGGCAGTTGCATTTCAGCTTATAACTTTACCGGTTGAAATCAATGCCAGTAAAAGAGCACTTGCCATTCTCAGCGATGGTTTTCTGACTCCTGATGAATTGAAACATACAAAAAAAGTACTTAGCGCTGCTTCCATGACTTATGTAGCAGCCGGAACAGTAGCATTTGCCGAGTTTTTAAAATCCATTCTGCAGTTTTTCAACTCCCGTAATGACTAATTAATAATTTTTGATTAATAATTTTATATAATTTTATAATTTTTAATTAGTTGAAAAATCAGTAAATTACTTATATAATTTTATTGTATTAGATTTTACACTTTATAAATTGCACATATGAGTTTATGAGCGGAGTGTACAGATTATTGATTTGGAGTTTTGTAGCTTTGTTGCGTTTTTGCCTCGGCGGATGTAGTTACTTGAGTAATTTTAAAATGAAAGGATGGTTTAAATGACAAGGATAGGAATGAAGAACATGGCTTATTTCAGGGTTTTACAAAAAAATGACCCAAATGTTTTTCATGAGTTTTTGGTCATTAATAGTGGAGAATTCATTCATCATGTTCGACGTGAGGATACCAACAACTTCAATACTGAGCAAATTCATAGTATGAAACATACACTAAAAGAATGGTTGTTAAATTCCAAATCTCCATCATATTATTATGTAATAAGACCCGTAGCTTGTTATATAAGTTGAAGTAAACAATTGTGGTAAACTTTCCGATATACGTTGCGATACTAACTTATTACAAAGGTTGAAAAAGTTACTTCGACCAGAAGTCAGAATTAGAGGGCATGACAAATAAAACCATTCGAAATGGTCTTTGAAAAATTAATATAGTTTAAGGCTTAAGGTTAAGAAGCTGCTTTTATTCGATAACCTTGAAACTTTGCTAGTAAAATCGCTTGCTCCACCGTGATTTCACGGTCTACTGGAAGAACATCA
Organism: Clostridiales bacterium UBA4821; assembly: GCA_002402315.1. Classification (GTDB taxonomy): domain Bacteria; phylum Bacillota; class Clostridia; order Acetivibrionales; family UBA4821; genus UBA4821. Next base: position 149 of record DHFP01000250.1, on the reverse strand, counting down.
GATTTTCGGTATAAATCAGCATTGTATGGTTCTTTTTTCTTTAATATGTTGTATAATGCTGATAGAAGCATTCTTGCAATAGCAATGATTGCCTTCTTATGTCCACGACGTTTCTTCAAGCGAATCTTGAAGTCATAAGTGATGAACCA
>DHFP01000085.1 GCA_002402315.1 Clostridiales bacterium UBA4821 | reverse complement strand
AGGTCAGGGGTTCGATTCCCCTTATCTCCACAAGTATCAATGAGTTACGAAAACGGAGTCCTGTAAATCAATGGTTTACAGGACTCTCTTTTTCCCCATTCTTCACTATGTACACCGGAGTACACCTTCTTGGTGGCTTATTCGGTGTCCTTTTTTGCAAAATGAATTTGGGACACCGGATAAGCTATGAAATACTGGTATTCAATCTGCCAATATTTTAGAACAAACCTGAGAATATCAAATATTTTAAGTTATAATGGCCTTTATGAAAGATTTAAAATCAGGGTAATTTTCAGCAATTCCATAAACTTCACATTCCCTGCAGTTAGTGTTCTTGCAGAGAGTCCCCTTTTCAGATGCTTCCCAGCAGGGATAAGTAACACTCAGGAAAGCCTGGCATGATTCGCGCTCCTTCTCAGAGCAATGCCGGACAGCCCAGCAAGGAATAAGAGCAAGTAAAGTCCTGATCCCTGCAATATTTAAGCCATCTTCAGTAAGTAATTTATTAATATATTTTAGTCTCAAAATGTCCAATTGAGAAAATAGATTCCGGCTCGATTTTTTTTTGAATGGAATAACCAATCCTTTATCAATGTATTGCCTTATTGAATGAACAGGGATCCCCGAAAGATCTGCCGTAACACTCAGGGTATACACCGGAGTGGTGCTTGCAATTGAGTTATTTTCCATGATTTTGAATAATTCTCAAATTATTTCCCACCTAAATATAGAATATTCTGTTGCCTTTTGAAAATCAAATCTTTACATCTCCTGAACTACTTTTCCTGGTTAACGCACTAAGTTACAGTAACCTGAATACCATCTTTCAACTATAAATAAAGAATAATTACCCGCTAATTATATTGTTAATTTAATAACAGTCTGATTTTCATAAAATTATTATTATAAAACGCACCATGTTGTAGAAAATAAAAATATACATTTACAAATATATGATTTTACTAGTACATATTTTGTGCATCCTTTAATGTTTTATATATGTATTCGTAATCTCTCCAGACTATATTTTTTCTGCAAATAATCGTATTAAGGAAGTATCCGAAAATCCTTAAACAGAGTAGGAAAACAAAAGTCAAACTTAACCATCATGAAAAAAGCAATTTGTTTTAGTTTGGTGGCATGCCTTATTGTACTGGGATGCTCCAAATCAGATGATTTTACGGTTAATCCGGATGAAAATCAGTTGAAATCGGCAAGAACCGCATCGCCTATTACCCCATGGGCGCAGGGGATTCCTGCAGTTTGGGATAATAATAGTCTGCTGCAAACATCATTATGGCTTCCACCTTCATTAGGACCAGCATTGCCAAATTACAGCTTTGCTCAATTTCCGCATTATGACTTTTCTCCTTATTACCTAAACGGAGAGACTGAGTATAATCCGGCTAATTATGATGTGATGACTCATTTTGGGTATATCAGCCCGGAAGCTGTTAGCGGAGCTGTTGTTGAATTTACATTCCCGCATATTCAATATTTTCTACCACATATTAATAACGTAAATCAACAGAGGATTTATACCGTCAATAATGTAAATAGTACTACGGTGATAACATGTACTACAAATCTGGTCGCGGGTATGAATCCAATGTTTTGTTTTTTAGTAAAAGTAGATTGCGGTAAGGGTAAAAGCGGTTATACAACTTTTTGGACAGATATGAAAGTAAACGGAGTATCGGTTAAAGGAACAATTAAGAATAAGGTTTTCGCCTGCATATAAGACACTTGGCTCTATTCTTAATAAGGCTGGCAGCAAGAAAAGCCCCGGATAAGTGATTATCCGGGGCTTTTCAATTCCTTTTGGGACGCAGAGAACAATCTTTGGGACGTATAGCAAAGTCCATTACAGAATATAGGTCGAATTTTGTGAAAAGACTTAGCTATAACTAAAACCATTCAGTTATGAAAACAAAGACATTAATTATGGTGTGCTTTCTGATAGGCATAGGACTGACTCAGCTTTCAGCACAAAACGGCAAGAGCGGAAAAGTTGCATTTCCATCATTTATGGAATGGGACGGGTATTATATGGATTTACCTGTAGAATGTGATAAAACTAACCTTGATAGGTTAGTTGGCTTAGTATACATTCATGTAGTACGATTCTGGATAGGGGAAATCTTTGCAGGGGAAATTGCGTGGTTTAAAGGTGAAGTTACGAGTGCAAAGACGGGTGAAGTTTTCACCGTAAAAGACCATTTTAAATATGACGCTATTGCTAATCCATACATTGGTTCTGGACATTGTACTCTCAATGGAAGTAGTGGCTCTCGCTATCTTCTTTTCTATGACTACAATATTGATGGTACATATATCTTTACTAAAGTTAAATGTAACTAATGCGATAAATCTAAAGCGACAATACTTTGTAAATTGCCCTCGGATCTCCGGGGGCTTTTTCTTGCAGCCAGACATAAGGAAGTGCCGCACACATAACCCATTACCAACATTGCACTTCTCCAGGCTTCTAAGACACTTTAGCGATGAAGGTGGGCACGTTGAACTCGGCAAGCCAGTATCTTAAGTGTATAATCGAAGAATATATGAATGACTCTTATCCTGATAATCAAGCACATTGAGCATCTTCCATTATCTGTGATAGTATCAAATGATACTATCACAGATATCACTGAAATGCATTCGCGGAAGCGCTATTTCAGCCTGATGAAATTATCGAGCAGGCCCAGGTAGAGGCGATCTTCACCTGGTAAATCCATCTTATAGACGGAACATAAATAATAGTCAGTCCTGACTGTACCCATACCCGCCAGCGAAGCGGCAGGACCAGACAATATTCTTTTAAGGTCACCTGACAGTGTTTCATCTCCGTCAGCCTGCTCCCTGATTTTATCCTTCAGGTACGAGGTGAACTGCGGCTCAGAGGGGTTGGTGGCATAGAGAAGTGCAACTACGAGAATAAGTATTATCCATCCATAGGGAAATCTCCGTGATCTTCTTGCTGAACTCAT
>DHFP01000058.1 GCA_002402315.1 Clostridiales bacterium UBA4821 | reverse complement strand
ATAAATATTAATAAATATCCACTCATACCCTAATAATTCGAATCAGCCACCATGATAATTATTATGCTTTAAATTATTATAATTTAGAGTATAATAATATCGAGGTGATAATGTGGAAAATAAATTTGTGAACAGAGAAAATGAATTAGAATACTTGAACAATGAATATAGCAGAGATCAATCCTCATTGGTCATAATATATGGACGTAGAAGAATAGGTAAGACATCACTTATAAAAAAATTTATCAGCAATAAATCAGCCTTATACTTCCTTGCTTCCGAAGAACTAGAAAGAGAAAACATTAATAGCTTAAAAACCCTCATAGCCGATTTTACAAATAATTCATTGCTCCGGAAAGGCTTCGACTTTTCATGGGATGATTTATTTACAGTTTTTAGAGATTATAAAAAAGAGCAAAAAAAAATTCTTATAATTGACGAGTTTCAGTATTTGGGGGAAATTAACCCCGGTTTTCCCTCCATTTTTCAAAGAATATGGGATGAAATACTTAAAAATGAAAACATAATGGTGATTCTTTGCGGCTCACTAATCAATATGATGGAAAGCCAGACGCTTTCTTATTCAAGTCCCTTATATGGAAGGCGTACAGGTCAGATAAAGATGAAGCAAATAAGTTTTATCAACTATAATGAGTTTTTTGAGAATAAAACTGAAGAAGAGCTTATTAAATACTATGCTGTAACCGGAGGAGTACCCAAATATATTGAGGCTTTTAGAAATGAAAGCGATATATTTGAAGCTATAGAAAAAAATGTACTGAATAAACAGAGTTTTCTGTATGAAGAACCTATATTCCTACTTGAAAAAGAAGTATCGGAAATTGGAAGCTATTTTTCGATTATTAAAACCATATCGCAGGGAAATCACAAATTAGGGAATATTTCTACTGCTCTTGGAGTCTCGCAGTCCAGCCTGACCAAATACTTGAGCACAATGATAAACCTGGATCTGCTGGAAAGACAGGTTCCTATTACTGAGAATAATCCTGAAAAGAGTAAAAAAGGTCTTTATTTCATAAAAGATAATTTTATTGAATTTTGGTTTAAATTTATTTACCCATATAGAAGTTATATTGAAATGGACGACACTAACTATGTGATGAACAAAATAATGAGCAACTTTATTGACAACCATGTCAGTTTTGTATTCGAAAAAATATGTATGGAAAAGATGTGGCAGATCAATAAAGATAACAAACTTGGCTTCAAAATAATGAAACTCGGCAGATGGTGGAACAATTCTGCAGAGATAGATATTGTGGGATTCAACCATAAGAGTCAGGATATAGTCTTTTGTGAATGTAAATATCTGAGCAAAGAAGTGAATGTTAATGTATTCTATGACCTAGTTGAAAAGGCAAAACAGGTTGACTGGAATAATAAGATCCGCAAGGAACATTATATCATTTTCAGTAAATCAGGGTTTACTGATGAATTAGTTGAGCTATCACGGAAGAGGATTGATTTAATGCTTTTATAAATGTCTGAATAAAAGATACGATTTATTTCGAAATGTCCATCAAGCTTCTATAATAAAATAGAAGCGAAAATAATTAAGCAAGCTTATCATGATGACAACTGGGTAGATATAGGAAGGATCGGTTCTGGTAAAAATGCTTGCACCTATAAGATACAAGAGTACTCTCGATCCATTGACGGACATAATGTGCGGCTTATTGCAGTAAAAAGCAGTGCAGATCAAGAAAGATATGAAAACAAATTGCAAAAGCAGCAGGGTGAACTTGAAAAGGATATATCTGCTTTATCCAAAAAAACCTTTGCCTGTAAGGAAGATGCCCAAAAGGAATGGGATCGCTTTGAGAAGCGTCCCCAGATCTATAGCGATTTTTTAATAATTATGCAACATGAACACAAAAAACTGAACGAGAACTGAAAATCAAAAATTATCGTCCCAATCCTGTAAGAAGGGTAGAAATACCCAAAGAAGAGAAAGATTTGAGAAACAATTCTCAGATAACAGTTACGGATTTAGACCGAAGAGAAGTGCGCATGGGGCAATGAAGAAAATTGTAGTGGAGGCTGCTGCTGAATATTGGTAAAAGGATGGTAACGAAATGATTAAATGGTTTGCCGATTGGTTGGCATATGGAATTATGGGCTTAAGCGCTCAAACGAGAGTGGGAGAATCAGTAAACTTCTTTATATATGATTCAATAAAAATATTTTTAATGCTTACAGTTATTATATTTATCGTATCAATCATAAGGAGTTTCTTTCCTCCTGAAAAAACAAAGAAACTACTAGGAGAAGGAAGAAGAAGAGGAATCATTGGAAATATATTAGCAGCATTATTAGGAATCGTAACGCCATTTTGTTCATGTTCTGCCGTTCCTGTGTTTATTGGATTTGTAGAATCAGGGATACCTCTTGGAGTGACATTTTCATTTCTTATATCTTCTCCAATGGTAAATGAAATTGCACTTGTTATGCTTTGGGGATTATTTGGATGGAAGATCGCACTTCTCTATATCGTGACCGGTGTTATGATTGCAATTATTGCAGGAATTATAATAGGAAAATTGAAACTAGAAAAATATGTTGAAGAGTATGTTTATACAGTAAAAGTGGGAGATGCAGAAATTCAAACTCCTACTTGGAAGCAAAGAATAAAAGACTCACGGGATTATGTGATAGAAATATTAAAGAAAATATGGATTTTTGTTGTGATAGGTATTGGAATAGGTGCGCTCATGCATGGCTGGGCTCCAGCGGGAATATTGGAGAAGTATGCAGGTAAAGATAATCCACTTGCAGTTATTTTGGCTGTGCTAATTGGTATACCTTTATATTCGAATGCCGCAGGCGTAATACCTATTGTGAAAGAGCTAACAAGAGTGGGAATGTCAATGGGGACAGCATTAGCATTTATGATGTCTGTCACAGCACTTAGTTTACCGGAAATGATCATATTAAGAAGAGTTCTAAAACCAAGGCTTTTGGCAACATTTGTTGGGATTATGGCGATAACCATTATATTTATTGGATATTTATTTAATATTGTTCTACCATAGAAAATGAGAAGGAGGTCAGATGAACAAGTGGAATAATTGGAGGAATATTTTCATCTCCGTGTTCAACACCTGTGCTTATAGCAATACTTGCATTTGTTGCAGGACAAGGGAATATCGCATTAGGAGTTATGCTTTTAGCTGTGTATGCAATTGGTCATTGTACAAAACAAGCGAGATGAAATTTAAAATGATATAAAAGAAAATAACAGCAAACGGACTGCAATAGAGGGAACAAACTCCGAATTGAAAAGAGCACATAATCTTAATACTGTTATGGTACTCGGAATTATAAAAGTATCAATAACAACTGGTTTAAAAATTGACATTAATCCCTATTAATATACTATGTTGATGAAATATCAAATAAATATTACAATTTAGTCATTGAAAAAGTTACAGTTCAGATGTCTACTTTCTAAAAATGCATGAAAATCCACGTTTACGTCATCATAGAATCATCAGGATACTAAACGCAATTTATGAACCAAACTTTTTGGAATCTTCTTGTGGATACAGAAAAGGCAGAGATTGCCATATGGCGCTGAAACAACTTGACAATACGATAATGACGAAACCGGTTAACCATATAATTGACGCTGACATCTGTGGCTTCTTTGACAATGTAAACCATGAATGGTTAATGAGGATGCTCAAAGAGAGGATACAGGACAAGAACCTGCTGAAACTTATTAAAAGCTACAAACGAAAGACTCAACAAGTTTGGGCTTGACCTTTCACAAGAAAAGACGAGAGTCATAGAATTTGGGAGATATGCAGTGCAAAATGCTGAGAAAAGGAATGCTAAGCCCTCAACCTTTGATTTTCTTGGATTTACTCACTTTTGTGATAAGTCAAGAAAAGGAAATTTCAAGGTAGGCAGGAAAACCAAGAAAAAAAGAAGTACAATGCAAAGCTTGTTGAGATGAATGACTGGCTAAAGAGCATAAGGAATGCAGTCAAAATTAAAGAACGGTGGAAAGTGCTTGAAGCTAAGCTAAGAGGACATTATCAATACTACGGAGTTGGTGGAAATCATGCAAGCATAAATAAATTCTACCATGAAACCTGCAGACTTGTGTTTAAGTGGATTAACAGACGTAGTCAAAAGAGAAGCATGAACTTTAAAGAGTTTAAGAGCTACCTAATGAAATATTCACTACCAAAGCCCCAAGTTAAGCATAACTTCTATTTATTCAGTGGGAATGTGTAAGTGAATATGAAGAGTCGTATGTGGGAAAACCACAAGTACGGTTCTGTGAGGGAAAATAATGATTCTCTCACGTTAATAAATAAGAATATTTATAACGAAAGGAAGAGAGTTATTATGACTACTCGACATAATTAAGCAAAATAGTAACTAATAATTCATATCAAGGCATGTGGACGTTAAAACATTAACCATACTCTTTAACATATTAACACTAAAATTTATAGTTTAAGGATTCTATCTATTCGGTTATTCTAATTATCATCAGTTATTACCCTAGAGTCTTCAATTTCTGTCAAGTTAAAAAATTTTTTTCAGTTAGTTTAATAAGAATGTATGGTAGGCGGTTAATGCATTAAAAAATCATAAATATGGGGGGAAAAGGTTGAAAAAGTTACTTCGACCAGAAGTCAGAATTAGAGGGCATGACAAATAAAACCATTCGAAATGGTCTTTGAAAAATTAATATAGTTTAAGGCTTAAGGTTAAGAAGCTGCTTTTATTCGATAACCTTGAAACTTTGCTAGTAAAATCGCTTGCTACACCGTGATTTCACGGTCTACTGGAAGAACATCAGATTTTCGGTATAAATCAGCATTGTATGGTTCTTTTTTCTTTAACATGTTGTATAATGCTGATAGAAGCANNTTGCAATAGCAATGATTGCCTTCTTGTGACCGCGACGCTTTCTTAAACGAAGGTAACGGTTACGGATTTCTGGATGCTTTTCACTTTTAACCACAGAATTAGCGCATTGGACTAAAAGTGGCTTGATATAGCATCCGGCTTTGGAAACCCGGACAGACTTTTTCTTCCCTGCACTTTCATTATTGGTAGGCGTAAGACCTGCCCATGAGCATAAGTGTTTCGCCGAAGGAAAAGACTCCATGTTGACACCAATCTCTGAAATTACTGTAATTGCAGAGAAGATGTTTTTAAAGGATGGAGCGGTTAGAATTAGTTCAAGTTCTTGCTGATAGGAACCGGCGAGCGCAAGAATCAGTTTTTCTAACTCTGTTTTCCGGGATTCCAAATCTTCAAGGTGCTTCTTGATAATCTTTAATTTACCAGCCTGTTCCGGTGTAATATAGCCGTCAATGGCGAGCTCTAGTTCAGGAAGTTTAGATTTCATGGAACCATGAATTAGAGGTTCAATATCAAAGGAAGTATCAAGAGGATTTTCAAGAATCTTATCCAAAATCTTTTGAGAGCTTTTTCCAAAAGTGTCCGAAACAACGTTTCCCAGTTGAATATTGGAAACCGTGAGACAATTTTGTAGATGGAGCAGTCTTTTTCTAAGACATTGTACACTGGTATCCAGTATTTACCTGTGGATTCCATGCAGACATCCTTACAATTAGATTCAATAAGCCATTGTAACAGCTCTTTCAAACCTTTCGTGCAGGTAGAAAAGCGATGGCTTTTGTAAGTAGTAACACCTTTTGAATTAGTTGCTGCAATACAAGCTACAACAAAGGTTTTGTGGACATCGATTCCACAACAAATTTGATACATGATTTTTAAAGCCATAGGGAACTCCTTTCTGAACCATAAGGTTCGGGGAAATTATAGGGATAGGCAGCATTGACTGATTGTCTAGCATTAAACGACAAATGTTTAAACAAAGATAAGGTTACGTGCTCTAAGGCACACTTATTTGTGCTTGAAAAGACAATCTACACATATAAAAATACGGTCATCTGACAAGTCAGACAGCCCACTCACCTCCCCGTGGTTTGTAGTTTACCGTAAGCCCCTATGGGGTTAATTATAAAACAAATAACGCTCAAAAGCACTAATTTCATTACGTTTTGTGCCTTGAGCGAAGCGAAAGGAATGGATATAAAAATGAGAACAATCAAATCGTATTTCATTTTAGTATTATCAATTATTATTACTGTTGTTGTAGCAATCAGTACATGGAATAGCTATAAATCTGAAAAAGAACTTATTGCACACATGGAGCAAAATGATCTGGAGACTAAAGAACGTTTAATTAAAGAAAAAATGAACGATTGGCTTAATGTGGCAAAAGTATCTGTAGTTAGTATTTCCCAAATTCCAGATATTCAAAAAGCATTTGCAGAGAGAGACAGGGAGAGGCTGAAAGAATTATGCCTTCCTGCATTTAAAGAGGTTGAGAAGGAAGGTGTTGCACAGTTCCAATTTCATCTTGCGCCGGCAACATCATTTTTTAGAGTACACCAGGTTAATAAATTTGGAGATGATTTATCAAGCTTCAGGTTCACTGTTATAGACTGTAATAAAGAGAAGAAGCTAATGAGTGGACTGGAAGAGGGTAAAGGCGGATATGGTTTTAGAGTAATTGTACCTATGTTTTATAACGGTGAGCATACAGGATCAGTTGAGTATGGAATGGATTTTAATAAAAAGTTTATTGAAGACCAAATAAAGGCAAAGTTAGGCGGTGAATATTTTGTTTACCAGGCAGATGATAAATTGATCAGGTGGGAAGGAGATGCCGGACGAACTGCCGGTGGACAAGCCGGAGAAGGACTGCTGGTAGGAACTTTGGAAAAAGATGAGTATAAGGTACCTGATAGCATATTAGCAGAGGTATTGAAAACCAAAAAGATGAAATATATTACCACTGGAGATGGAAAGAAAACAATTATGTTATTACCGGTTGAAGACTATAAAGGAGAGGCAAGAGGTTATATAAAAGCTGTATATGACAGGACGGAAATAAATAATAAGTTAACTTCAGTTCTAACAGAGTCAATAGGTATATCCGTAGTTCTACTGGCAATTGCAATTATTATTCTGTATATAACTATATCAAGAACATTCAAACCTATGCGAAAACTTGTTGAAACCATGGAAATTGCTAAAAGTGGAGATCTGACAGCTCAGATTGACTTAAGAAAGGCCGGTAGAAATGAGATAGGAAGAATTGGTGAATTTTTTAACAGTATGGTTAGTATACAAAGGGAATTAATTTCTGATATTCAAAACGCAGCAGAGAGATTGGCAGCATCCGGTCAGCAGTTATCCACTACAATAGGAGAGCAGACTGCAATTGTACAAGGTAGTATGAACGTGCTGGCAAATACTACACACATTATTACTGACAATGTAAAAAACATGAATAATATCAGGCAGAATGTTGATGATGTGTCTAGAGGAGCAGATAGTGTAGCTGATGTAACAGGTAAAGTGGTTGAAAGTAGTGAGGATGTTAAAAAGCAGGCTGACAGCGGTAGAGAAATGATGGTTGATACGGAAAAAGTAATTGAAGACGTGGTAAAGATCAACGAAAATATCAATCTAACTGCTGTAGACCTTGAGCAAGCGACACAGAAGATTGAAGAAATAGTAGATGTTATCAGCGGAATTGCAGGCCAGACCAACTTATTGGCTTTAAATGCTGCAATTGAAGCAGCCAGAGCAGGAGATGCCGGCAGAGGTTTTGCAGTTGTGGCTGAAGAAGTCAGAAAACTTGCAGAGCAATCTGCATCATCAACACGGGAAATTGCATCAATCGTTACTGACATTCAGACAAAGACAAACAAAACTGTTGAGCTGATCCGGAATTCCAAAGATATTACTATTAGGGGTCAGAGTAGAGCAAAGGAAACAGCAGATACAATAATTAAAATTACGCAGGCAATAAGCCATATATCAGTAGAAATGCAGGATATTGCAGCTACAAGCGAGGAACAGGCAGCATTGAGCAATCAGATCAATACAATAATTCATACAGCAAGCAGTGATTATGAAAAAGCATCAGGTTCATTATTGCAAATAAACGAGAAGATGCAGGAACAGGCAAGTGCCTTTGAAGAGATCACCGCTACAACGCAGGAACTATCTTCAATGGCTGAAGATTTACTAGTAAGGACTAGAAAGTTTAAAGTCAAATAAATTAAGATTAGCTATATAGTTTAAAAGGAGGTTTTGCAGTAATTTGCAAAACCTCTTTCTTAGTGTGCGCGTAGGTATTGGTTTATTAGAGTTTTCAAATTAAATAATAAATATAACTTACTCATGATATAATTAATAAAAATCAATGGAGGCTAAAAATGAATGCTGAGATAATTGCTGTAGGCACGGAACTTCTAATTGGGCAGATTGCCAATACCAATGCACAATATATATCACAGCGGCTGGCAGAGGTAGGAGTGAATGTTTATTATCATAGTGTGGTCGGTGACAACAGGAACAGAATGATTGAAACCATTAAGCTTGCATTGCTTCGCTCTGATCTAATCGTGATAACTGGGGGGCTTGGACCTACTCAGGATGATATTACTAAGGAAGTAGCAGCTGAAATAATAGGATTACCTTTAGTTTTACATAAGGAGAGTGAAGAAAGGATAAAAGAATTTTTTAAAAAAATAAACAGGCCAATGGTAGAAAGCAACAAAAAACAGGCTTTAATACCCGATGGTACAATTGTTATTCCCAATAATAATGGCATGGCTCCGGGCAGTATAATAAACTTTAATTCAAAGACCATTGTTTTATTACCTGGGCCTCCTAAAGAAATGAAACCAATGTGTGATTATTTTATAAGTAATGATCTGATTGATTCAAATGGAGTAATAAAATCAAAATATATAAAAATATTTGGGTTAGGTGAAGCAACATTAGAAAAAAAGATTCTTGATTTAATTAAAGACCAGAGTAATCCTACTATAGCAACTTATTGCAATGACGGAGAGGTTACACTTAGGGTTACTGCCAGGGCCCGGAATATTGAAGAAGCAAGACGGTTATTAAATCCATTAATCAGTGAAATTACTGTAAGATTAGGCGAATTTATTTACAGTATAAATGATGAAAAATTGGAAGAAGTAGTAGTAAAAATCTTAAAAGACAGAGGAAAGACTATTGCTTTAGCGGAATCCTGTACAGGTGGAATGATTTCCGCCAGGATAACTGATATTCCGGGAGCCTCGAAAGTTTTCCAGCAGGGTGCAGTAACTTACTCAAATAAGTCAAAGGTTAATTCGCTGGGAGTAGAAGAAGATGCATTAATTAAGTTTGGTGCTGTGAGCCATGAAGTTGCCAGACAAATGGCAGAAGGAATAAGAAGGGTATCAGGCAGTGATTTAGGTCTTAGTGTGACAGGCATTGCAGGGCCTGGGGGAGGAACCGAATCAAAACCTGTAGGACTGGTGTATATTGGTCTGGCAGATGAAAAAGGGGTTAATAGCTGGGAATATAAATTTACCGGCAATAGAGACAGCGTTAGGCAGATTACGGTATTAAGCGCTCTGGACAGGATAAGAAGGAGTTTGACAGATAAATAACATGAAAATCATAATACAAGAATATTTTAATATTAGAAGGAAAAAAGAAAAGAGGGATTATGGCAAAATGATAAAAATTATCCATAAAAAGTATTTATTGTATATTACTGTTCAGACGGGTGGTAATGCTGACGCCGACTAAAAATAGCTGCCATAGGTATCTGACCCATACCCCATTTTACAGACACACTAAACATCAAGTACAATAATAAGAGAAAGGTGTGTTGATGATGGGAAAGGTATATGATCAGGCATATAAAACAGAAATATGCAAAAGAGTAGTAGAAGCTGGAGAGATAGTTCCAACAGTAGCACGGGAAATAGGCATAAGTGAGAATACAATTTACACATGGGTATCAAGATACCGAGAGAACAGCACAAAACCATTTGTTGGAAGCGGGCATATCAAGCCTGAGAATGAAGAGTTCAAAAAACTCCAAAGAGAGAACAAGGAACTTCGAGACGAA
>DHFP01000024.1 GCA_002402315.1 Clostridiales bacterium UBA4821 | reverse complement strand
ATTACCACCCGTCTGAACAGTAACTGCTTTTGTTTTTTGTCCGAATTTATTTAAAATATATCTTTAAAGGATGAAAATGGTATGATATAATAAGTATAGATAAATGAACTTTAAATATTAATATTAACAATTTTTGTTGCAATCGTCAATATACAAATCGAAAAAAACAAAGAAATATCTCTATATTTTATTTTATTTTATTTTATTTTAATTTAATATAATATTTTATGAAGAATAGTGAAAATGGTCAGAAGCTATCAGTACAAGGAAGGCGAGCCTTGAAAAGCGGAGCATATAAAGATATGTGAGCATTTTGAAGGTAATGACTGACATAGTAATGTGAAACTTATCACCGTTTTCACCAAAGAAGAGGGGGAGTATAAGATGCTAAACGGTCAGTATGTAGTTTTTAAAATTGAAGATGAGAGTTTTGCTTTGGATATTACCAGAGTAAAAGAAATTATCAAACCAATAGAAATTGCAAAAGTACCCAATGTTCCCGATTTTATTGAAGGTATGATAAACATGAGGGGACATGTACATGCCGTAATTAACTTAAGGAACAAGTTCCATTTCTCCAAAAAAGAATTTGATGACAATACAAAGATTATTTTAGTTAACATGAATTCTATGTTAGTAGGAATAGTAGTGGATGCGGTGACTGAGATATTGAGAGTAGAAGACGTAGATATTGATAAGACGCCGGAGGTAATTTCGAAGGTTAACGCTGAGTTTATAAAGGGTGTAATTAAGAAAGAGAAGAATATGGTAATTCTAATCGATGTTGACAAAGTAATTGACGTTGCTGCATAATTATTATGTATAAATATTAAGCCNNGGCTTAATATTTATACATAATAATTTACCATTAGTAAAAAATACAGGTAAAACTTTAAGGAAGTGATGATATTGAGTGGAATAAAAATAGTAGGAATATCAGTTGATAAAAGAACCCAATCTGCTCCGGAGGTCCAGGAAGTATTAACAAAGTATGGAGATAAGATCATTTCGCGGTTTGGAGTGCACGATGTTGGTGAAAAGGAGAGAGGACTAATAACCCTTAACTTTGTAGGCAGTAATGAGGAACTGAACCAGTTAAGTAACCGGTTAAATTCTCTGGATGGAGTAAAAGCTAAATATATAGATATGGAGTAAGTGGGGTGTAAACCCTACTTTCTTTACTATCCTTACTATCCTTGAAATAATATATAAATTATGCTAGCATATATTAAAGTTATGAAAGGAGAGTACAGATTTGGTAAATATAGCAGTTTTAGGCTTTGGGGTTGTAGGCACGGGAGTGGTGGAGGTCATAAGAAAAAGTAATGAAAGCATTAATAGAAAAGCCGGAGATAATATTAATTTAAAATACATTCTTGATATTAGGGACTTTCCGGGACATCCGGAAAGCAGCATAATGACAAAAAAGCCGGATGATATATTCCATGACCCGGAGGTTAATCTAATAGTAGAGACTATAGGTGGAACAGGTATTGCATATGAGTTTACAAAAAGAGCGCTGCTATCAGGCAGGCATGTGGTGACATCCAATAAAGAACTGGTTGCTACACATGGACCGGAACTTTTGCAAATAGCTAAAGAAAAGAACGTACATTACTTGTTTGAAGCGAGCGTCGGTGGAGGTATCCCAATAATAAAGCCGCTTTACGAATGTCTGGCTGCAAATGAGATTACGTCAATTATGGCAATCCTTAACGGCACAACAAATTACATTCTCACAAGCATGGCAAAGGAAGGGAAGGACTTTGATACTGCTTTAAAAGATGCCCAAGTAAATGGCTATGCTGAGGCTAATCCAACAGCAGATATCGAGGGCCACGATTCGTGCAGGAAGATAGCTATTCTTTCTTCTATTGCTTATGGAATGTTTGTTGATTATAAGCATATACCTACAGAAGGCATTAAAAACATCACTTATGATGACCAAAAGATTGCGCAAGCATTGAACTTTAAGATTAAGCTTGCTGCATATAGCAAAGTACTTGGAAATAAAGTGTTTGCAAGGGTTTGCCCGGTTATGCTGACATCATCACATGCACTAGCTAATGTAGAAGATGTTTTTAACGCAATTCTTGTCAGTGGAGATGCTATAGGAGATGTCATGTTTTATGGAAGAGGAGCAGGGAAACTACCTACGGCAAGTGCTGTTGTAGGAGATATAATTGATATTGCAAAGAATATAGATAGAAGTCACATGTATGTATGGACTGAAAAGCAGGAAGATAACTTGCTTAACCCAGGGGAAGTTGAAACCAGGTATTTCGTAAGGGTAAAAGTTCGAAACAGTGAAGAGGCAAAGAATTATATTAATAAAATTTTTGGAGTAACCGAATTTATTGGATTACTTGGTTATCAGGACCAACTGGCATTTATAACTAACAAAGGTCCGGATAAAGAAATTTCCGGGAATATTGATAAACTGAAAGAAATAGCATCGGTGAGCAAAGTACTGACCAGTTTAAGGGCCATAGAATAAGAGTGTGTCAATGTACCTGTCCCCTTGACACAAGATAGTATTGGAGGAAATATGTATAGAGTTATTGTGCCAGCTACATCTGCCAATCTTGGTCCAGGATTCGACTGTATGGGTGTGGCTTTAAATTTATATAACATGATCGATGTAGAAGAATCCGGAGATGGACTTCAGATAGAAATAAACGGCTTGGGTAAAGAAAAAATTCCTATCAATGAAAATAATTTGATTTATAAGTCGATGAAACTGGTATTTGACAGGGTTGGTTATGCTCCTAAGGGCTTAAGGATAATACAAACAAATGAAATACCTTTAACACGGGGATTAGGGAGTAGTGCTGCATGTATTGTAGGGGGGATATTTGCGGCTAATCAAATAATAGGACAGAAGCTAACCTTGGAAGAATTGGAAATAATGGCCGCAATTGCAGATGGGCATCCTGATAATACAACGCCTGTAATAAGAGGAGGACTGGTAACAACAGTATTAGAGGATGACGAGGTATACCATGTTGATATCGAAATCCCGGATAACTTGAAGTTTGCAGCCTTTATTCCGGATTTTACTTTGTCAACTGCTAAAGCTAGAAGAATTTTACCTGGAAGAATCAGTCATAAAGATGCAGTATTTAATGCTGGAAGAGCAGCATTATTGGTGGCTTCGCTGGTTTCTGGCAAGTTTGAAAATCTAGCTCATGCTTTGGAGGATAGATTGCATCAACCTTACAGAAAAAAGCTTATTCCTGATATGGACAGGATATTTGAAGCAAGTATGAAGAATGGTGCTAAAGGATGCTATCTCAGTGGGGCAGGACCTACTTTAATATCTATATTAGATAATCACTATGAAAAATTTTTGGATCAAATGAACTTATATCTGGAAACTTTAAGTACTGGCTGGGAAATTAAAATACTTGAACTGAATAAAAAAGGGGTAGAAATTTTTGTGATTTAATGTTAACTTATTACATATTATAAACATAAACTATATCTATAGATTACAATAATACCCAATTGAGTGAGACTTGACAGGCAATGGAAGAGCTTTGTATAACAGTTAAATGACTTAGGTTAATATAGGCAGGTTAGGAGGTTGGATAGTATGGGATTAATAGTACAGAAGTTTGGCGGAACATCGGTAGCTAATACCGAAAAAGTAATGAATGCAGCTAATAGGGTTATTGATACATACAAAAAGGGCAATTCGGTTGTTGTGATAGTATCTGCCCAGGGGCATACGACCGATGAGTTGATAGATAAGGCAATGGAGATAAATTCAAATGCATCCAAACGGGAAATGGATATGCTTCTTTCAACCGGAGAGCAGATTTCGATTGCCTTACTGGCGATGGCCCTTGAGAAGCTTGGTTACCCGGCAGTATCTCTAACCGGATACCAGGCAGGTATGTATACCGATAGCAATTATGGTAATGCAAGAATAAAGAGTATTAACACTGAAAGGATATTTAAAGAACTGGATAAAAAGAATATTGTAATTGTTGCCGGTTTTCAGGGCATAAACAAGTATGATGATATAACCACGCTTGGACGGGGAGGTTCAGACACGACAGCAGTGGCATTAGCAGCTGCACTCAAAGCTGATTTATGCGAGATTTATACAGATGTCGACGGCGTATATACGGCAGACCCCAGGATTGTGATGAATGCTAGAAAGCTTAAGGATATTTCCTACGATGAAATGTTGGAACTTGCAAGTTTAGGAGCTAATGTTTTACATAATAGGTCTGTTGAACTTGCAAAAAAATATGGCGTAAACATGGTTGTAAGGTCCAGCTTTAATAAAGATGAAGGTACAGTGGTTAAGGAGGTAGATTCGGTGGAAAAGATGATTGTACGGGGAGTTACAAGAGATGACGATGTTGCAAGAATAGCTGTTCTAGGCATTGAGGATAAGCCTGGTAAGGCATTTCAGTTATTTTCTTTGTTGGCAAAGGAGAACATTAGTGTAGACTTAATAATTCAGTCAATTGGCAGAGAAGATGTAAAGAACATCACTTTCACTGTCAGCAGGACTAACCTGAACAAAGCGCTGGATACTATCAATATGAATCTAGGGCTATTAGGTGCGACAGAGGTTAAATATTCAGATAAGCTGTCAAAGGTGTCGATTGTAGGAGCAGGAATGGTTAACCACCCGGGAGTTGCGGCTACTATGTTTGAAGCACTTTATGATGCCAGTATAAACATTCATATGATAAGTACCTCTGAAATAAAGATATCAGTGTTGATAGATGCTAAGGATGCAGAAAAAGCTGTGAACTTTATTCATAACAAGTTTAAACTTGACCAGATAGTGGAGTAATAAAGTAATAGAGTTATTTGACAAAGAAAAAATTTAGTGCTAAAATTCATTTAATTTAATAAGATTATCTTATCAAGAGAGGTGGAGGGACTGGCCCAATGAAGCCCGGCAACCGGCAGAAATGCAGAGGTGCTAATTCCTACAGAAGTATAATCTTCTGATAGATAAGAGGAAAAATGATTGACTGTTAAAACCTCTTCATCTTAAAGAAGAGGTTTTAATTTTCGAGGATGGAGGCAGATGATATGGCAGTTACCAAGACTTACGAGGAAATTAATGAAAAAGTAAGAAAAGGCAAGGTTGTTGTTGTTACCGCTGAAGAAATCATTTCAATTGTGGAAGAAAAGGGTATAGAAGAGGCAGCGCGTACGATTGATGTTGTAACAACAGGTACGTTTGGTCCCATGTGCTCATCTTCAGCTTATTTTAATTTTGGTCATTCAAGTCCAAGAATAAGAATGAGCAAAGTATGGTTGAATGATGTTCCTGCATATACCGGAATTGCAGCAGTTGATGCAATTATCGGCGCTACTGAATTGAAAGAAAATGACCCCTTAAATACAAATTATCCGGGTGAGTTCAGGTATGGCGGAGGACACGTAATTCAGGAATTATTGGAGGGTAACCTTATAAAACTGGAAGCCGAGGGGTATGGTACTGACTGCTACCCAAGGAAACATATTGAGACTTACATTACGCTGGATGACTTAAACGAAGCAGTTTTATTCAATCCACGAAATGCTTATCAGAATTACAATTGTGCAGTCAATCTTTCTGATAGGACCATATATACCTACTTGGGTACGCTAAAACCCAATTTAGGAAATGCAAACTACTGCAGTGCAGGCCAGTTAAGTCCGTTATTTAATGACCCTGACTTTTTAACCATAGGTATTGGTACGAGAATATTTCTTGGAGGCGGAGAGGGTTATGTAGTTTGGAATGGAACCCAACATGCTCCAGCCATTTCTCAACATCCTGACGGATTTCCGATGGTTCCGTCCGGGGGTACTCTGGCAGTAATGGGTGACTTAAAGGGAATGAAGGCAGAATGGCTGCGGGGAACCAGCATAATAGGATATGGAGCGACTTTGACGGTAGGCCTGGGAATACCTATTCCCATTCTTAATGAAGAAATTATGAAGCATGTTTCGGTAAGAGATGACCAGTTGTATGTGCCTGTTGTAGATTATAGTGATGCCTACCCGAACCGGAAACCGGGGAACCTTGGTTATGCAAGCTATGTACAGCTAAAGTCCGGTTCTATTGAGGTAAATGGAAAGAAGGTGTCGACTTCATCCTTATCCAGCTATCCAAAGGCAAGGGAAATAGCTAATACTTTAAAAGAATGGATTAAATCAGGTAAATTCACACTCACTCAGCCTGTCAAACTACTGCCTTCGGCTAAAGAAGGGTTGACTTGTAAGCCGCTTAAAGATATGAAGTAGAGAGTTGCAAAATGAAATTGGTAAAAGTGCAGATAAACTTGAACAAGCTGCAAAAGAACTCCCCCAGTCACCTCAAAGAGAGAGCTTGAGAAAAAACCTCCATCTCTGAGGGAGGTGTCAGCGTAAGCTGACGGAGGGAGTAAGACTTCGGAGGGAATAAGAATAAAATTAAATATTAAACCATAGTATTTTCAAGGATTACAGCATTTTACAAGTAACTAAAAGTGAAGAAGGGGAAGGAGGAAACGAAATGAACGGTAAATTTATACTAACCTTTGATGCAAACCTGGTAGAGCAGCCTGTTATGTATAAACTAATAAAGGATTATGACCTACTGGTAAATATACTGAAAGCAAACATAGATATTAATAAACGTGGAACCATGCTGGTAGAAATAGACGGGGAGAGATTTGAAGAAGGCATCAGCTATATAAAATCGATTGGAGTAGGTATTAAACCATTAGCTCAAGAAGTAATCCGGGACGAAAATAAGTGTATACACTGCAGTGCATGTATAACCCTCTGTCCTTCAGGAGCTTTAACTGTTAACAGGGAAACCATGGAGGTAGTGTTTAACGAAAACGACTGCCTGATTTGTAGAGAATGTGTCAAGGCGTGCCCACAGAGGGCAATGGAGGTCCGCTTCTAATGGAGTATATTGAAAGGTCTTATAGAAGTATGTTTGTATCTGATGATATGACTCATTTTCAAGTATCGGTTAAAGATACTGACCTGGATATAGGGGTTTCAAGAGAGTGTTATTCCAATGAATTGGTAGAAGCTGCAAGGAAGATTACTACTAGCCTGAGGAATGAGCTGGAAGCTTATATTGAATTTGACCCAGAATTCAAATCTGCGCTGGTGCCGCACAGGCTATATAGTACTGCTCCTCCTATTGCATTTGAAATGGCAAAGGCCGCAGAACTGGCTAATGTAGGTCCGATGGCAGCTGTTGCAGGGGCTTTTTCGGAGTATATAGGGCGGGAATTATTGAAATACTCTCCTGACGTAATAATTGAAAATGGTGGAGACCTTTATATTCATACCGATAAAAAGCGTCATGTAGGTATTTTTGCAGGCAGCTCACCATTTACGAATAAGATTGCGGTCGAGGTTCTACCAGAGTTCGGACCTATTGGGTTATGTACATCTTCAGGTACTGTAGGACCTTCCCTAAGCTTCGGAAAAGCTGATGCAGCAGTTGTAATGGCCCAAACTGGTTCCATTGCTGATGCAGTAGCTACAGCAGTTGGGAATATGATTCATATACCCGAAGATGTTAATAGAGGAGTAGAATTTGCCGCAAATATACCAGGTGTGTTAGGGGCAATTGCGATTAAGGATGAAAAAATGGCTTTATGGGGAAAAATTAAAATAGTTCGACTAAATTTTAATTGAAAGGAGTAGATATGATGCTGATTCAAGCGCCAAAAGGAACACATGACGTATTATCGTCAGAGGTCTACAAATGGCATTATGTTGAGAAGGTAATACAAGAGATATGCAGTCTTTTTGGATTTAAAGAAATAAGGATACCGGTTTTTGAACATACCGAGCTCTTCTTGAGGAGTGTAGGGGATACGACTGATATTGTTCAAAAAGAGATGTATACATTTGAAGACAAGGGTGGCAGAAGCTTAACCCTTAGACCTGAAGGAACAGCCGGAGTCGTAAGGTCTTATATCGAGAATGGAATGGCTTCACTTCCCCAGCCTGTAAAGTTATATTATCTAATTACAGCTTACAGGTATGAAAAGATGCAAAAGGGACGATACAGAGAGCACAACCAGTTTGGTGCGGAAATATTTGGTGCAAAGGGGCCGGAAGCAGAGGCGGAATTAATAAGCATGATTTCGCTCATCCTGGATAAGCTTGGTGTTAAGGAGCTTACTTTAAATATTAACAGTATTGGCTGCCCCGTTTGCAGGAAGGATTTTCACGCATCACTAAAAAGCTATCTGGGTCAGAGTCTTGATAAACTGTGTGAAACCTGCAGGACACGCTTTGATAAAAACCCGATGAGAATCCTTGATTGTAAAGAAAAGAGCTGCAAAGATATTACATCCAATGCTCCAAGTATAATCGATTTCTTATGTAATGAATGTGATGAGCATTTTGAAAAGTTTAAAAAGCTATTAACAGATTTAAATATAGAATACAAGGTTAATCCCCGGATAGTTAGAGGATTGGACTACTATACAAAAACAGTATTTGAATTTGTTTCAAATAAAATAGGGGCCCAGGGAACGGTTTGCGGCGGCGGCAGATACGATGGTTTGGTCGAAGAGTGCGGAGGATCATCAACTCCCGGCTTGGGATTCGGTATGGGAAGAGAACGCCTCCTGTTTGTAATGGAAGCCAGCGGAGCAGAAATTCCTGAGGAAGATACTCCCGATATATTCATTGCGGCAATAGGAGATGAAGCAAAGAAACATGCTGTCCAAATGGTATCTGATTTAAGGAAGACTGGTATATCCGCACATTTTGACCTGATGGACAGAAGTCTGAAGGCCCAGATGAAATACGCTGACAAGCTCGGGGCGAAGCAGGTTGTGGTTCTTGGAGATGATGAGGTGAAAACCGGTAGGGCTAAATTGAAAACCATGGCGACCGGAGAGGAAAAGGAGATTAGGCTGGATGACTTAAACATGGATATACAGAAATAAATCAGTATAGCAGGAAAGGTGAAGCCGGATTAAAAAGGCTGGGCTGAAAGCCGATCAAAGATGGCTTTCAGCCCAGCTTCTTAAGTAGAACAAAGGAAGTGAGCTTATCTAGATAATTGAATCCCAATTGGCGGTTCTATAGGCGTTACTCGATCAACAGGGCCCGGCATTGGAATTACAGGGTCATCAATAATAGGAGGGTAAATTCCAATAGGAGGGTCGCCCGGTTTTACCCGATCAACAGGGCCCGGCATTGGAATTACACCTATGACCTCGATTTTCGATACTATTAAAACCGATTTCATCCAGATGCTAATACCATCTTGTGTATAGCCTGTAACCTTAACCTTTTTGTTTAAATATTTTTTGAAATTAAATTTTCCTTTCAGAACGTAGGATGAGGAGATGGAACCCAGTTCATAATGTAATCCCTCCAAGTCAGAGAGTGTTACTGTGCCGGTTAGTGTTACTGCTGACGAAGAATTATTACCGTCAACCAATAACATTTTAGCTTGCGATTTTGATGTGTGTACGGTAAACGTATTTGATTTTGCATATAATGTTTGTCCAAAAACCAGGCAGATTGTTAATATTATTGCCAGACTCAAAAGTTTTTTCATAAAAAACACCTCCATACTTAATATTTCCATTCCAAATTTTATAATGAACCTTAAATGTGTATTGAGATTTTATCGTTGGTATAATCCATTTATAACCTATTATCACCTTCTTTCAATTGCTTTATCTTATTTTTGATTTATTAGACTATTGATACGGGTAAAAAGTTCCATTCTTATTAAAAATATTTTACTTGTTTTGGATCCTTATAGCATTTCCATTATTATAAAATTGACAGATACCTCATATCTGATACAATTTAGGAAACAATTCTTATTCACGTCACCGGTACATAGAAACCCTAGTTAGGTGACGTGATATCCATGAGTACCCCAAATATCCAAACAGAGAATCTGCAGCTACGATCTCAAAAAAGGTTTTATTTGCAGATTAAATATAAATTTGCAATTGCTAACCTAATTGCATTGGCATGGCTTTTTCTCAGCTTATATATAAGCTATCCATGGGTTATTGCTTTATCCAGGCTGATAGGAGGATATCCTGCCTGGCATATAGTGATATTTATAGCACTTATACCTGGGTATCTTAATATGTTTTTATTGTTGAGCCTTTTATTGGACAAGCCGGCTAAGCTAAATTTGAATAGAAGATTTCCTTCCATAACCTTATTAATGGCTGCTTATAATGAGGAAAAATGTATTGCTGAGACTCTTAGATCTATCCGACAGCAGGATTATCCTTCCAACTTAGAAGTAATCATTGTGGATGACGGCTCGTCAGATAAAACAACGGATATCATATTAAATTCAGGCATGCCTAATGTAAGACTGATTAAGGCTCAGCATGGCGGTAAGGCTGCTGCGTTGAACCTGGGGATAGAAGAAATCACCAATGATTATGTTATTACTATAGATGCCGATACATTTCTACATCCTCAGGCAGTCAGACGCATAATGTCCAGAATACTTGGAGCCCCCGGAGATACGGCGGCTGTTGCCGGGTGTGTCCTGACAAAGAATTCCCGCAATTCTTTCATTACCAGATTGCAGGAATGGGATTACTTTTTGGCTATTTCATCCATAAAGCGCCAGCAGGCTTTATTTCAAGGTACTTTGGTTGCACAAGGTGCTTTTAGTGTTTATAGAACCAAGGTAGTAAGAGAGGTCAATGGCTGGCCAGATTGTATTGGTGAGGATATTGTAGTTACGTGGGCAATGATTAAAGCCGGTTACCGCGTCGGCTTCGAATCCACTGCTATTGGGTTTACAGAGGTGCCTGTCAGTATTTCCGGGTTTGCAAAGCAGAGAAGACGGTGGGCTAGAGGAATGATTGAGGGGTTCAAAAATCATTATCAGCTATTATTTAAAAATATTGCCCCGGTAAATTTTTTAGTAGCGTTGGATCTCCTTTTTCCAATATTGGATGTTACGTATACATTTGCTTATATCCCCGGAATTATCCTTGCTTTTTTTGGATTTTTTTGGATAGTAGGGCCAATGACGTTAGCTGTCTTGCCTTTAACGCTTTTGACAAATTATATTATGTATAGATACCAAAGAGGGATCTTTTCAATTTTGAAACTAAGAATCCGTAGAAACAGGCTGGGATTTATTTGCTATACATTAGTATACCAAATACTAATGTCTCCGGTTTGTGTTTGGGGTTATGCTGAAGAAATCTTAGGCAGAACTAAAAAGTGGTAGAAGGCAAGCATTGACAATTATGGCGGTTCTGATACAATTTTATTGGTGTTTCTGCAAGACTACTATGTTGTTAAGGAAAAGTTTTGTTTAGGAGTGAGTTTATGGAAATTAAAATTATGAAGAATATATTGTATTGCAATAATAAGCTGGCTCAGGAAAATAGAGAACTATTAGGCGAAAAGGGAATAGTATCTATAAATATCCTGGCATCTCCGGGCGCAGGGAAAACCAGTTTGATACTGCGCATTATAGAGGCATTGAGGGATAAGATTCCTATGGCTGTAGTTGAGGGAGATATAGCCGGAAGCATTGATGCGGAAAAAATAGACAAGCTGGGTGTGCCGGTTGTTCAGATAAATACCGGAGGAGGCTGCCACCTGGATGCCAATATGTTTAAAGAGGCCATTAATTCCCTGAATCCCCCGGAAGGGTGCCTGATTTTTATTGAAAATGTCGGTAATCTTGTTTGTCCGGCTTCTTTTGACCTGGGCGAGTCAGGAAGGTTGGTTATTGCAAGCACAGCTGAGGGAAGCGATAAGCCGGTTAAGTACCCACAGGCATTTCAGACCGCTGATGCCATAGTTCTGAATAAAATTGACCTGATCAGGCATATAGAATTTGACAGGGATTTCTTTTACAAGGGTATAACGGCCGTCAGTAAGGCTCCGGTTTTTGAGGTTTCGTGTGCAACACACGAAGGACTAATTGAGCTTCTGACATGGATAGAAGATTTTTATAAAAGTAAGAGGGTTAAAAATGATTGAGGCTGTTGGAGTAAATATAACGGGAATTGTACAGGGTATCGGTTTCAGACCGTTTATTTACCTTGTGGCAGTAAAGCTGGGACTTGCGGGTTATGTTGCCAATAAAGGCGGAGAAGTACTTATTCATATTGAAGGTAACACATCAGGTATTAATGCGTTTCTAAGTTATATTAAAGAAAATTTCCCACAGGGTGCCCACATACATTCAATTGTTACTGTGAATGAAGAGATAAAAGGGTTTAATGATTTTAAGATTGTAGAAAGTATAAAAGATAAAGCGACCATTTCCGGAATTCCTGCCGATGTTGGAATTTGTGATGACTGCAGGTCGGATATCATGAATCCGGCCGACCGTTTTTACCTTTATCCTTTTACGTCCTGTACCAGATGCGGCCCCAGGTTTACTATTATTCACAGGCTTCCATATGATAGATGTAATACTACGATGGAGCCTTTCAAAATGTGCAAGGAATGCGAGAAAGAATTTTCCGACTCTGGAAACAGGCGGTACCATGCTCAGACTATATGCTGCCCTGAATGTGGGCCTAAGATTAAGTTAGTAGATAAGAGCGGTTGCGAAATAACTGGTGATCCATTTGAGAATGCCAGAGCAATGTTAAAGCAGGGGTTCATTCTGGCAGTCAAAGGTATAGGCGGCTATCACCTG
>DHFP01000156.1 GCA_002402315.1 Clostridiales bacterium UBA4821 | reverse complement strand
ATAAAGAGTATGCAGATGTAAAAGAATTTAATAAAAATTTGAAAGACAAAATTACATCCCATCCGGAATCACCGAAAGTATACAAAGTGGTTATCAGCTTAAGCGGTGACGAGTATAAAAAGATGAGTATGGACTATAGGGAGTTTATTAGGGATACATGAATACATAAATCATTTTTGGAGTCTTACAAAAATGGCCGCCGCTTTTTTAAATATTTCATTTTCCTCACGTAGTTCTGCAATTTCTCTTTTAAGACGCCTGTTCTCTTCATCTTGCGGCTTCAAATTACCTTTACCCGGAAAAGCATTGTGCCCATCTTGATGTCTATTAGCGGCGGTAGTCATCGGATAGAAAATATTGAGTTTTTAGGTAACCATACTTCCTAAGTTCTCATACAATATAGCGAATTCTTTTAGGGAGTTGGTTGCATGAATGGAAAGAGAATTTATTCAATTATAGGCGGGGACTTAAGGAATGTAAAATTAGGAGAACTGCTGGCAGAGGATGGCTATGAAGTCAGGGTTTATGGATTTAAAGATATAGAGATAAAAAATAGAGAGATAGTAAAAGAAACCTTAAATGAAGCGGTTGAAGGTGCTGATGTAGTGATTGGACCCGTGCCGTGCTCATTGGATGGCCAGACACTGAACTGTTCATACTTCGAAGATAAGATATTCATGAATGAATTATTCAGACTGATGAACAAAAACCAAATATTCATAGCCGGATTTATTAATGAAAAGGTAAAGCACATGGCAGAGGGGTTCAATATTTTCTGGTCAGATATACTTGATAGAGAAGAAATGGCAGTGCTCAACGCAATCCCTACTGTGTTACCGAAAAGTGTACAATTGCTCCAAAGTGCTTCCTGAACGGGCGTTGAGAAGGGATAGAGGGCAGTATACTAGGTTGTCCATAGAGGTATTTATGTTGGTGTAAGTTGGACAAGCCCGATGAAAAAGATTTGATTATTTATTTACATAAAAGTAGAATATAATTAAGTAAAAACCAAATAGAGGAAGATGAAAAGGTGATTGCATATGATAGATATAGAAATTCAAGACATTATCAAATCACTGCAGACAGCAAAGTCTGAGATAAACAATATAGAGGTAAAAGCTGCAAAAGAAGGCTGCCCTAAAAAGCTTTACGATACCATATCGGCTTTCTCCAATAAATCAGGAGGGACAATCATTTTTGGCGTAGATGAAGAAAAAGGTTTTGAAGTATGCGGGGTTTATGATGCAGCCTATTTGCAAAAAAAAAGTAGTCGAACAATGCAACCAGATGATACCATCTGTTAGAGCTGCTTTCAGTACTTTAATTCAAGACAATAAAGTTGTCGTTGCAGTAGAGATTCCAGAGGCTCAATTTCAAGATAAACCTGTCTACTATTCCGGTGCTGGAATTCAAAAAGGTTCCTATATCCGTGTAGGCGATGCCGATGTACGAATGACAGATAAAGAGATATACAGTTTAATTGCTTTCAAGAACAATATCCGTGATGATTTGCGAGTAGTTCAAAGGGCAGATATGATTGATTTGGATTCAGATAAAATTGATGAATACATTAAACTACAAATTTCTAGGAAGCCAAACTTTGCTAAGTTAGGTAAGGAGCGTATGCTACAGGACCTTGGTATTGTAGCTGTAGATGATGACGGTAATTTGAAGCCAACGGTTGCGGGACTATTATGTTTTGGTGTTTATCCACAGAGTTTCTTTCCGCAGTGGATGGTGACCTGCATTGCAGTGCCCGGATATGAAATTGGTGAAGTTGGTGGTGTGGGTGAGCGTTTCATTGATAACAAAAAGATTGAGGGTACAATTCCCGAGATGATAGAAGGAAGTATTGCCTTTTTGCTAAAAAACATGTCTGTCAAAACCATTATAAGTGATAAGACGGGCAAACGTGAGGATAAGGCCGAATACCCTTCCAAAGCAATTCGTGAGGCGGTTCTCAATGCTTTATTACACAGGGATTACAGTATACATTCCGAAGGTATCTATATACAAATGCGCATTTATAAAAATCGTATTGAGATACAGAATCCTGGTGGACTTTTCGGAAGATTTAGCTTTGAGGACATTGGAAAGAAAAAGAATTATGATGCACGTAATCCAAATCTGATTCGAATTTTAGAGGACGTGGGCATTGTTGAAAACCGTGGTTCGGGAATTCCAACTATGATTAATGAAATGTTAAATCATGGACTTCAGGAGCCTGAGTTTGATGATATTCGTGGGGATTTTGTCGTAACTTTTTATGGCGCAGATGGGAATAATCGAATTATAGACAAACAACATATTGGCACTATAAATGGCACTATAAATAAAACAGCTAAAAAGATTGATGATAATGTTGAAAATAAACCGCCAAATGGCGTATTAAATGGCGTATTAAATGGCGTATTAAACGATGTACAAACCATCATTATTAATTTTATTAAAGAAAAGCCTAAAGCAACCATTGTCGAGATAACTGAGAGCCTGGATATGAAGAGAAGAACTGTTGAAAGATCTATGAAAGAGTTGCGCGACAAAGGATTCATTGAGAGAAAAGGTTCAAAGAAGTCAGGATATTGGGAAGTGAAAAAGCATATAGGGGAATGATATGGATTTTAAAGTGTTGCTTGAGAAGTACCAGGCATTACTGACTGAGAACAGAAACTTGAAAGAAGAAATAAAAAGCTTGAAGGCTCAACTGAGTATTGCAGAACCGCAGGTTGCTCCTGATGAAGTTTCTGAGTATAAACTTGAACAGGAAATATCCAATCAAAAATCTGAAGGTAAAGATTTATCTTCAAACATAAACAACAAATCAGACTCAATGGAAAAAATCAAATTATTTATGTCGCTCTTTAAAGGTCGGGATGATGTTTATGCTAAAAGATGGGAAAACAAAAAGAAGGAGACATCAGGGTATTCACCATTTTGTTTAAATGAATGGAAATCTGGATTATGTACAAAACCAAAGGCAACATGTGCCAGTTGCACTAATAAGGCATATGCTGTATTGGATGAAAAGGTTATTGATGACCATTTGAGAGGACGCAACAACTTTGTTGCAGGAATATACCCAATGTGCCTAGACGAAACCTGCTACTTTTTAGCCATTGATTTTGATGATGGGGAGTGGCAAAAGGATATTTCAGCACTTAGAGAAGTGTGCTCGGAATTTAGTATCCCTGTGGCTGTTGAACGCTCACGTTCTGGTAAAGGAGCCCATGCGTGGTTTTTCTTTGAAAGTCCGATAGTTGCTTCTTTGGCGGGAAAATTTGGAAGTGCGCTACTTACCTACTCCATGAGCAAAAGGCACGAGATAACATTTAAATCGTATGATAGATTTTTTCCTAATCAGGACACTATGCCAAAAGGCGGATTAGGAAATTTGATTGCACTTCCTTTGCAAAAAGCAGCAAGAGAAGCTAATAACAGTGAATTTATCAATGAAAATTTTGAGACGATTAACGACCAGTGGGCGTTTTTAAGCACCATTCAAAAACTTTCTGAAGATAGTGTCGAAATGCTAACATCAAAACTTTGTAATGGCAATGAACTTGGGGTATTGAAAAAAGATGAAGAAGAAGAGCCTCAGAAGCCTTGGGAAACAAACAGAATCAAACTATCAAATAATGACTTTCCACAGAATATAAAGATTGTAAAAGCGAATATGCTATTCGTATTGAAAACAGGTATTTCTCAAAGAGCTTTAAACCATTTAAAACGTTTAGCAGCTTTCAAAAATCCGGAGTTTTACAAAGCTCAAGCTATGCACATGCCAACCTTTGACAAACCCAGAATTATATCTTGTGCTGACGAAACTGCAGAATATCTGTGCCTACCAAGAGGCTGTGAGTCCGATTTGAAGACCATATTTACCGACCTGAATATTAAGCTAGATTTTATTGATGAAACTAATTGTGGCAAAAGTATCAATGCTGATTTTAACGGTAGTTTGAGGGACGAACAACCACTAGCAATAGGTAAGTTGCTTAAGCATGATTTAGGAGTACTCTCCGGAACGACAGCTTTTGGGAAAACAGTTGTTGCAATAAAGCTAATTGCTGAGAGAAAAGTTAATACGCTTATTTTGGTTGATAAAATCAGTTTGGTTTCGCAATGGAAAAAAAGATTAATGGAATTCCTGACTATAAATGAAACCTTGCCAGATATAGATGAAGGAAAAAAGAGAGGAAGAAAAAAGGAAAAAAGCATTATAGGGCAGCTAGGAGCCGGAAAAGATAATTTAAGTGGAATAATAGATATAGCTGTGATGCAGTCGTTGAACAGAATGGGAGAAGTAAAGGAATGTGTGAAAAACTATGGCATGATTATTGTTGATGAGTGTCATCATATTTCAGCTTTCAGCTTTGAGAAAATACTTGAAAGTTCAAATGCAAAATATGTTTACGGATTAACCGCAACACCTACCAGAAAGGATGGACATCATCCGATTATATTTATGCAGTGTGGTCCTATAAGGTTCAGGGATGATGCCAAAAAGCAGGCAGAAAAAAGACCTTTTGAGCACTATGTCATACCAAGATTTACGTCACTTAGGGTTCCGCTGGATAAGAATGAGAAGGATGTATCAATTCAAGAACTATACACTGAAATCGTAGTTAATGAGATGCGAAATCACCTGATTGTTGATGATGTGATAAAAAGTCATGAAGCAGGTAGAAACTGTGTGATATTAACAGAAAGGACTGCTCATGTGGAACGGCTTGCTAAAAGCTTAAGCGAACGAATTCCTGATGTGATATCTCTTACAGGAGGTATGGGAATAAAGGAAACCAGAGAAGTAATGAAACGAATAGCCGATACACCCATTGATAAGCAGTTGACTTTGGTAGCCACAGGGAAATACATAGGGGAAGGTTTCGATGAACCACGTCTTGACACTTTATTTTTAGCTATGCCAATATCATGGAAAGGAACGCTGCAGCAATATGCAGGTAGACTTCACAGACTCTTTGAAAACAAAAATGATGTACAAATTTACGATTACGTAGATATCCACATTAGGATGCTGGCAAAGATGTATAATAAGCGGCTTACCGGATATGCTTCGATTGGTTATAAAGCAAAAGGGGAAAGTGTCGCAACAGAGTCAATAGACGTTATTTTTGACAAGAGCAGCTTTTTACCTGTATATACTAATGATATTGTGAATGCGGCAAGAGAGATTTTGATAGTAAGCCCGTTTGTTACCAAGAAGCGTGCTTTACAGATGATGCAACATTTGGAGATTGCATTACGAAATAAGGTTAGAGTAATTGTGGTGACCAGACCGATTGAAGATTTTAAGGACAGGGATATGACTACTTTGCAGGGGACCTTGGATTTGTTGAAAAGTGTTGGAGTAAGTATGGTTTTTAGAACAAACATACACCAAAAATTTGCAGTTATGGATCAAAGAATTGTTTGGTACGGGAGTATTAATCTTTTAAGTTTTGGTAGTGCAGAAGAAAGCATAATGCGGCTTGAAAGCCCCAATATTGCAAATGAACTGATAAAAAGCATAGAAAGATAAAGTTGATGTTATCATGAGTAGAAAAAACAAAAGGAAGAAAGGATTGACTGATATATGGAAGAACGTATTAAAGAATTAACTTTATTACTGTTATATTTAACTTCCTGGGAAGAAAATGAGTTGGGGCACAAGTATAATAGAAGCTGGAAAGGTTATCCCTTTGAGACATTGAACGAATTAAGAGATGAAGGTTATATTGACGGAAGTAACCGCGCAAAATCAGTATACATATCTGAGGAAGGTGTTAAGTTTGTCCAGGAGTTAGAAAAGAAATATTTTAGGAATTTAGAAACATAGGAGGCAGAAAAGCAATGGCTAAAAAAAACAGGGATGAGGAATGGGCTGAGGCTAAACAAAAATGCAGACTAAATACTGAAATATTGCAGATGGCTAAAGATATGGGGTTGAATCCAAGAAGCCTTATTAAAAATATTCCAAACAAGAATGAACTCTGGAAAGCACCGGTACATGTCTGGATTCGAGAAATGTATGAGGAGCGTAAAGAGAAAGTATTAAAGAAATGAGGCCGAAAAATGCAATAAAAATCAAAAGTTTAAACGAAAATTATAAACGAAAATAGATTAATAATAAGAAATATAGAGGAGAGATGGATGTGGCTAAAATTGGAAGAAATGATTCTTGCCCTTGTGGTAGCGGAAAAAAGTACAAGAAATGTTGTATGGGTAAAGAAATGCCAGCAGGATTGAAGCATAATCCGGATTCAGAATTCCGGTTTGAAGAAATATCTAAAGAATTGATGGGGATGATTGCAGAATTGCATAGCAAACATGAATCTGTGTTTACCAACATGTCGAGAGAAGATTTAATAAGCATTTCCAGAAAAATATTTTCTGATGAAAGATTCGATAAATATAATTTTACTTATGAAATAATGGAAAAAATCATTAGGAAATATGGACAACCTCCAAACCCTAATGACCCGAAAAGTATTAATAGCATGATGACCTACATGAAGAAAGTTTTAAAAGAAAGATATACAGACAAGGATTTCACATGTATTTGTTTAGACTTATATTTATTAATTCCAGAGTTCTTCAATAATAAACAATATAGGGAATGCTGGGCAATTGAAGCAGAGAATGAAAAGATAATGAATTTTATAGATGGTAAGAAAATAATACCGCTATTTTTCTTTGACAGATTTTTGGACGGAATGGAGTTATATCAAAAAAATCAACATAAAAAACAGAATGACCTTTTCAATCATATTGGATTAAAAATAAGAGATCTGGATAACACGGAAGGGGATATTCTTCAAAAGGTAAAAAAATTATCTTTAACAGAAGAACAGGGAGAACTTATGTCAGAATATCTTGAACAAAATTCAGATATTAAGAAAGAAATTGAAAAATCAATAGAAGAAGATGAAAAGGTAGTATCAAGATTATTGCATAATGGTGAATTAAACCAGGTTTTATTTAAAATGGAAGAGATAGAACCTCAAGTTAAAGAGTTGGGGGAAAGATTTGAAGAATCCCAATTAGCAGGTCAAAAAGAAAATATAGCAAAAAAGAAGAATGACAAAGCTGTAAGGGATGTTATGTTTAAGCTAATAGATAAATGGCTGCCGGAGTTGTTTACGGAAGAAAGGTGGAAATATATTATTTCTTGCTTTGAAAACAAGATTAATGAGTTAAAAGATGAAAGAGATTTCAGTAGTTATAAAGCATTGGCGAACATTACTCTTTTACTTACAGGCGAAAACGCGGAGTGGGAGAAGAAATATATTGGTGGATTAATAATTGGAGCTAGTTTGAAGAAGGTATTTAGGGAGCATTCAGAGAACATAAAAATGTGATAGTATAGGCAGCGTAATCACCACAAGTCTAATTAAAGTAATCAATTAGAAATAGGACGAACGGGAATGAACTTCTTCGATAAACTTTCAAAAGAATTTAATATAATCCTCAATGAACATCAGAAAAAAGCCGTAGAGCATATCAATGGTCCTGCATTAGTACTTGCTAATAAACGATTTATTTCGAGAAGATATAGAAATCGTAGAATTGGAGAATTTTTTAAAGAATTAAAACTTACTGAGGGTCGTAGTACAGGAATTCCTAAAATTTTAAGTGCTATGAGAAAAAAATGGGTCGCCTGAGCCGATTTTTGAAACAAATGAAGAGAGAAGCTATTTTTTAACAACATTACCTATTCATCCATTTTTTCTGGATAAAAAGCAGTCAGAAAAGCAGTCAGANNCAGAAAAAGATTATTGAATTAATACTTGAAAATCCTCAAATAACAAGAAAAGAGCTTGCTGAAAAATTATTCATAAATCAATCATCAGTTCAAAAACACATAAATAAGTTAAAAAAATCTGGATCAATAGAGAGAATAGGTCCTGATAAGGGTGGATATTGGGAAGTAAAAAAGATATATTAGGAATGATGCAAAAAACAAAGATATTATGTTACGGAAAAGGGAAAAAAATCAATAAAGTAAGTCATTAAAAAGCTGGGAAGATTCACGGATTTTAATTCTGTAGTTGAAAGACGTATTTATGTGTGAGGGAGTAAGAAAATGTTCATGCGGCAGCTGAACAATTTTTTGCCTCCGGCTACTTTCGGGTAAGGCACGTAAAAACGTCTTTTTTGCTTTGAAAGTGGCGAAAAAGTAAAGTTATATATTGTTTATCCAAAATATTCTATACTGTTCATAAAAAATTATCTATTTATGGGATGTTATGGTATAATTCGAAAGGGATTCATTATTATAGGTTGAGTTTTCTAAATGTCTTAGTGAAAAATTGTGAAACATCATATTGCGGATAGACTTACAGAATATCGTGTTTTGCAATTTATAGATATAATGTTGGTAATGTATAGTGAATTATCTGAAGT
>DHFP01000223.1 GCA_002402315.1 Clostridiales bacterium UBA4821 | reverse complement strand
GAAAAGCGTTGGAAACAACACTCAAGAACGTCGGAGCAGAAGGTTATAATCCACTACCGTGACATCGGCGTCATCGGCGCTTTCGCCGAAGAAGCCGAGAAAATAGCCGAACAACGGCAAAGGCAGACAGCTTAATCTACTGTCTGCCTCGCCAAACTACCACGGTTCACAAAATGTCCCTATGGGAGGGGACATAAAAGCCGGCCCCTCATTCTTTTTTACCTTATCTTATGATTTTGGTTTGGAAGATCTTTTCTCTTATGTTCTCTTTGCTATCCAACTTTGCCGGAATTACTGTTCTTAAAGTAACAGCCTTTTCAAACGCCTCCAGTCCTATTTCATCCTTGCTCAACTTTTCAGAGTAAGTAATCCGTTCACCTGGTCGAATTGATATGCTTTCTAAAGCCATGGTAAAGAATTTTCCCCTGGACCATCTGTAAAGTTCTTTATCTTGAGCATCAAGTAATACAAAATCATATTTCAGTCCTGAGCTAAATGCTAATTCTACAGACTGTTTACTAACATTCCTGATCTCGACTGATGCATTTATTCCCTCGCTGGTCAGCTGGGCTTTCGGTGTAACTTCTATTGATGTAATTTTTTGTGGTGCATCAGAACCCTTGTCTCCCATTACACTCATCACCCTCTTTATCATTTCTGCTGCTTCCTTTTATTATATTCAGCTTGTATGCATAATAGACCCCGCCCCCAACCTCTCTTTGATGAGCTCTCTTTGTCTTTCAAAACCGGGTTTACCCAGAAGAGCAAACATATTCTTTTTATATGCCTCTACCCCCGGCTGGTCAAATGGGTTTACTCCCAGCATATATCCACTTATACCGCAGGCTTTTTCAAAGAAGTATACCATATTGCCAAAGTAGTATTCATCTAAGACAGGCAGAGATAATACCATCGTAGGCATCCCGCCATCATTATGCGCAAGTAACGTACCTTCAAAAGCCTTTTTGTTCACATACCCAAATGTATTTCCAGTCAAGAAATTAAGGCCATCAACGTTGTCTTTATCCTCTTCAATCCGGATATCCTTCCTTGGTTTCTCAACCTGAATTACTATCTCAAAAATATTTCTTAATCCATCCTGGAGGTATTGTCCCATCGAATGTAAATCAGTAGTAAAATCAACCGATGCGGGGAAAATTCCCTTCCGGTCTTTACCCTCGCTTTCTCCAAATAACTGTTTCCACCACTCAGAAAAATAATGCAAACCAGGCTCATAGTTGACCATTATTTCTGTAGTTTTGCCTTTTCCATATAATGCATTTCTAATAGCTGCATACTGGTAGCATTGGTTTTTGTCCGGCTGAACTTGACCATAGTCTTTGTATGCTTGCCCTGCGCCTTCCATAATTGCATCAATATCAAGACCGCCAGCAGCTAAAGGCAGCAGTCCTACGGCAGTAAGAACAGAATATCTGCCGCCAATATCATCAGGTATAACAAACGTCTGGTATCCTTCCTCATCAGCTAACTTTTTGAGCGCTCCTCCGGATTTGTCTGTAGTAGCTATGATTCTTTTCTTCGCACCCTCTTTTCCATATCTCTTTTCCAATAGATCTCTAAAAATTCTGAAGGCAATTGCCGGTTCTGTTGTAGTGCCTGATTTTGAGATTACATTTACGTAAATCTCTTTATCCTCCAGTACATCCAATAAATCTGAAAGATAGGTTGAACTAATATTATTCCCTGCAAAATAAATTTGAGGCCCGTTTCTTTTAGACTTGGGCAGCAGGTTGAAAAATGAGTGTGCCAGCATCTCCAAACCTGCCCTCGCTCCAAGATATGAACCACCGATCCCTATAACAATAAAAGCATCAGCATTGTCCCTGATATTTTGGGCTGCTATCTTTATTCTTTCGAATTCTTCTTTATCATAATTGTTTGGAAGATCAACCCATCCCACATAATCACTACCGGGTCCTGTTTTTGTATGTAACATTTCATGTGAAGCCCTTATAACAGGTTCCAAATACTCAATTTCATTTTGGCTGATATATGGTATGCATTTCGAATAATCAAAACTAATCTTTAACTGCACTCTATCTACCTCCCAAGTATCTTATAATATTTTTACCTGCCATGTACTTTATTTTCATAGCTCTTGCCATTTTAATCTTATAACATTGAGATGGTTTAAAATATGATATTTACGTCTTTGTATACTTATCAGATTTACGGAAAACTTTATGCTCTTTTAATTCTTTTTGTCTTAAATGGCTTGAGTGCTTCATTACTACCAACCACTATAAGCACCTCACCGCTTTCCAAAACCGTTTCTGCCATTGGTGAAGCATTAACCTTCATTCCATTTT
This sequence comes from Clostridiales bacterium UBA4821, assembly GCA_002402315.1. Taxonomy (GTDB): domain Bacteria; phylum Bacillota; class Clostridia; order Acetivibrionales; family UBA4821; genus UBA4821. The sequence continues at coordinate 4,459 of DHFP01000223.1, read as the reverse complement.
TGACTGCTATTATATTTATTCTATGTTTGGCTCTTACATGCAGCTGGGCAATACTTTTTCCAACCCAATCCTCCGGAACCGGAATTTCAACTATGCTGTAATCAGGTGAAAGCTCTATCAGGTTGTTCACGTTATCCAGCGCAACCAAGCTGCGTGCTACCCTTACCCCCAAATCTCTTTCCGGAAAGATTACCTTATCAACTCCCAATTTATATAGTACTTTTGCATGCATATCATTATGTGCCTTTGCTATTATGTGCTTTATACCCAATTCCTTAAGAATTATGGTCGCAATTATATTAGAATGTATATCTTCACTGGTAGAAACTATAGCTGCATCAAAATTTCTAACTCCTAGAGCCTTTAGCAGGTCCTCATCAGTTATGTCCCCCCTGATAACCTGAGTAACAGAATCTGCAATATCCTCCACTATTTCTTCACTTTTTTCTATTGTCAAAACCTCATGTCCCATTTCGTAAAGAGTCTTAGCCACACTCTGGCCAAACTTTCCAAGTCCCAAAACAACAAATGAAAGCAAATTAATTCCTCCTTAACCTACCATGATTTTCCCTTCAGGGTAACTGTAGTTTTGTTTTCTTCTATCTAATCTCCTGGCAAGGGCATATGTCAATGTCAACGGTCCTACCCTTCCCAGAAACATAGTAAGCACTATCAGAAGCTTGCTGAATCCTGACAAATACGGGGTTATCCCTGTTGAAAGTCCAACCGTTCCAAATGCAGATACAACCTCAAAAGATATGTTTAAAAGCGGAATATCTTCATATATTGCCATTATCAATGCTACCACCAGTACAAATGACAGGCTGAAAAAGATTATTGCCAGTGATTTCCTAACAATCCGGTGAGGTACGGTCCTTTTGAGGATTTCAGTGTTTTCCTTACCTTTTAAAATAGAAACCAAGGTAAATATGATTACACCAAATGTTACCGTCTTGATACCCCCTCCGGTTGAACCCGGAGAAGCTCCTATAAACATAAGTATAATAGAAACAAGCTTTGATTCTTCAGTCAGGCCGGATATGAAAATTGTGTTATAACCCGCAGTTCTGCACGTAGCTGATTGAAAGAAGGATGCCAGTATTTTGTCACCCCAGCTTAAATCCCCCAAGGTATCACTGTTATGGCTCTCAAGGATCAGGAACAGCAGTGCACCGGCAATTAGCAATACAATAGTTATTATTATTGCTATCTTTGAATGCAGGGTCAATTTGTGAAAGTTTCTGCTGTGGTTCATATCCCGCCAGACTGTAAATCCAAGCCCCCCTATAATAAACAAACCTGCTATTGTGAAACTTACCAAAGGGTCAGAAACATAGGCTATTATGCTGTTAAAATTGCCCATAAGATCAAAACCGGCGTTGCAAAAAGCTGATACGGCATGGAATATGCCCATGTATAGACCTTTAATCAATCCGAATTGAGGGATAAATCTTATGGATAAAAGTAAAGCTCCTATTAGTTCAACTGCAAAAGTTACAAGTATTACATTTTTAGTTAATCTTATTATTCCTTCTACATCACTTTGATTTAAAGATTCCTGCATCAGGAGTCTCTCTTTATAGGTAACCTTTCGCCCAATAATTATTGAAATCCATGTTGCCATTGTGAGCATTCCAAGTCCCCCAATTTGTATAAGGGAAAGGATGATAAGTTGTCCAAATACCGACCAGTGGTCATGAGTATCAACAACAACCAGTCCGGTTACACAGGAAGCAGAGGTAGCAGTAAATAATGCATCAACCAATGTAATGCTTTTACCCGGTCTAACCGAAATAGGAAGCATCAATAGTATGGTTCCTATAATGATAAGACCTGCAAACCCAAATACTACACCCTGAGCTGGAAAAAGTTTCTTTAAAAAGGTTTCAATTTTATTGTTCCAATTTGTTGTACTGTTCCAGAGCATTTTTGTAGTATATATTCTCCTTTGCTTAAAATTAGTTCTGACTCATATTAATTTACCGAAAAGCTTATTACTTTATTCTCCAGAGAATATTTTCATTAGAAGCTTAATTGAAATATAGAACAGTAATAAAGCGCCAAATACACCTGATAAACCATAGATCATTATTTTAAAACCGGAAACGATATCTTGTGAAAGTAGATCCATACTTAAGCCGTCCCTCCTAACCAAAGAATGATACTAAAGCGAGTATTAGCCCTCCGGCAATAGCTGAACCAAGTATACCTGATACATTTGCTCCTACCCCTTGCATCAGTATAAAGTTAGTGGGGTCTTCTTCTTTCGCCAATCTTTGTATTACTCTTGCCGACATAGGAAAAGCTGATACTCCCGCTGCACCAACCATGGGATTTATCTTTTGTTTTAGAAATAGATTCATTAGTTTTGCAAATAACACCCCTCCGGCAGTACCAGCAGCAAAAGCCACCAGTCCCATTACAATAATCAACAAGGTAGACGGTCTTAAAAATTTATCGGCAGACATTGTTGAGCCAATGGTAATTCCCAGAAGAAGAGTCACTAGATTTGCCAGTTCATTTTGAGCTGAGTTTGATAATCTCTCTACAACCCCGCTTTCCCTTATCAGGTTGCCAAACATTAAACTGCCCACCAAGGCTGCACTTACCGGCGCTATAATACCTGCAATCAAAGTAATTACTATCGGGAACATTATCTTAATGGTTTTGGGCAGATCGCCCCCCTCATACTCCATTCTTATTAAACGTTCATCTCTTCTAGTCAAAAGTTTAATTATCGGCGGCTGAATAAGCGGTACCAAAGCCATGTATGAATATGCTGCAACCGATATCGGACCTAACAAATCTTTGGCTAACTGCGAAGCCACGAATATTGATGTCGGCCCATCAGCTGAACCGATAATACCTATGGAGGCCGCTTCTTTCAGGCTGAAACCCTCAAATGGTATACCCAGCAAACCAAGTAACGGCCCAATAAACAATGCCAAAAGTAGTGTTACAAATATACCTAGCTGAGCTGCTGCACCCAAAAAAACTGTAACCGGGTTCTTTAACAACGGGGTAAAATCAGTCATTGCTCCAATGGCTATAAAAATTAGTATTGGAAAGAGTTCGGTTACAATTCCGGAGTTGAAAAGAAGGGTCAGAAAACCCGGCTCAACGTTATATGCCTGACCATTTTCGAATAAATAGTTTAACTTTGTTTGAAAGAATGTCTGGAATTCCGGATACATGGTTACAAGCTTCGTAACCTCTTGATCCAAAACTTTACTTCCCGTTATAACTGAGGAGAAAGGTATATTGGTTAGGATTGTGCCAAACCCTATTGGCAGGAGCAGGTTGGGCTCGTATTCCTTCTTAATTGCAAGGTAAATTAACGTAAACCCGATTAAGAACATTAAAATATTTCCAATATGTAACCCCATTACCCCTTTGAATAGTATCTCCATTATATAATCCCCCAAAAGGTTTTTTTAAAGCTTGTCTTGAATCAGTTCCCATAATTCCTCTCTTCCAAATCTCTTTTCAGCTGATACGGGTAAAATATATTCCTGAACGGTTAAACCAAGAGTATTTCTAACCTGTTCGAGATGTTTTTGTATGTCAGATTTGGCTAGCTTGTCAGCTTTAGTAGCCACAACAATTAGGTTAAGTTGATTTCCTCTTATCCAGTCCAGCATGGTCTTATCCAGTTCTGTAGGTAAATGTCTGATATCTATTAATAGTATAAGAATCCTTAATGATTCACGCTCAGTTAAGTATTGATTAATCATTTTGACCCATGATTCTTTTTCCTTTTGAGATACTTTTGCATAACCATATCCTGGTAGATCAACAAAGTATAACTTATTTTCAACATTATAAAAATTAATTCCTCTAGTCTTACCAGGAGTAGAGCTTATCCTGGCTAAAGCCTTCCTATTTACAAGGTAGTTAATCAGAGCGGACTTACCAACATTAGACCTTCCTACAAACGCTACCTCCGGCTTTCTATCAATGGGATATTGAGTTTTATTCACAGCAGTACATTCAAGCTTGACATCATTTACATTCAAATTAATCACTTCCTTTAAAATACAGACCTTCTACAGCAAAGTACTAAATACCTCTTACGGCAAAATAATAACAGGTTCTTTTGATTTACGATATATAGTAAACTTTTTACCTATCACTTGAACAATCTCAGCATCTACCCTACTGGTAATCTTCTCTCCAGCTTCTCTAACTTCTGATGGCGAATTCTCAAGAACTGTTATTTTAACCAACTCCCGAGCTTCAAGAGCTTCATCTATTTGTTTAATCAGGTTTTCACTAATTCCACCTTTGCCTACTTGAATAATCGGGTTTATCGTGTTTGCCATGCTCCTTAAATATGCTCTCTGCTTTCCTGTCAACATTTTTAATCTCTCCATTCAAAAAATCAGTTATCAACAAAATCTCCACAAATCATAACAATTATACCATTTGAATCTGTAAATGCATAGAAATTAATTCTTAA
>DHFP01000088.1 GCA_002402315.1 Clostridiales bacterium UBA4821 | reverse complement strand
CCTCAACGATGGATAGCGACTTTACACTGTCTCCGGGGACGATGACCGTCAGCCTTTGCTTATCGCCCAGAAGGAAGCGAACCAGACGCTCCCGTACGGTGACATGGCGGCGGCTAACAATCCAGCCATCCTGGGGTTCCTTAGAAACACCGATCCTAAGTGTGTGCTTCATATGGATCACCTTGCCTTTCCGAAGGCTTATTTCTTGTGCCTTCTGGTATAAGCCAGGGGAAACAGCCAATTCGGACGGTCTACTTTAGAAATTTAATTAGTTTCTGCTTTGCACGATTCACGGCGTGGCGAATGGCCGACTCGTCCTTGCCTTCAAGGGCGGCTAGATCGGTATACGACCAGCCTTCCAAGAAGCACTTGCAAATCAGGTACTGCTGCCGCTTGTTTAGGCGCGACATGGCATGATTGATGGCGTCAGATTCAATTAAGTCTGCAAGCAAGTCGGTGCTATCGCTGAAATAGCGCGCGTCTTCGTAGATGAATGTGGAAAGTAGTGTGTGGCGGTCTGGGCGGGAGTTCTTGCGATCGTTCTTCTTTTCCGCTTCCACGGATTCTAAATAGAAGGTTCCTATTTCGTCGGAAACCTCTAGTTCAATGATTTTGCCATCGGCGTCTTTGTAATTGATTAACATCTTTTTCCTCCTGCGATTTTCAAAATTTGGCTTGAAAATCCGCAGGGGGCCGATGTCTCAAATCCATAGAAACAAAACGAGACGGGCGGGAACACCAGTGGTTGGTGTCATCCTGCCCGTCTCGCGGTTCTGCGGATTTTCTCTATCAACTTGTATTTGAATTTATGTCTCAGTGTTGATGATCTCGACAGTACCATCCGGCTTGAATTGGATTATGGTTCTGCAACCTTTATGGACGATTTCAACGATGCGCTCTTTTTTGTCCAGTCTGCAGGCCAACTTGCCGTGAGCGTTGCGGACGTTTTGCATCTCATTCACCTCGCTTTTCATTAATGCTTGGTTCACCTCACGACTTAATCTTATGGCTCCGATCAGCTAAAGCCCCGGACATGAAATGTCCTATTTTAAAGCAGAAAGGGCTCCAAAATGGACTGCTTATTAGCGGTTCATTTTGGAGCCCTTCAATTAGTCATAGTTCAGGGTAATAGATTACACTAAACAACCGGACAAAAAATGTCCGGCTGCAATTGGATTATTCTTCTGTGCTAAGAGGCTTGAAATTATTTGCTCTTAGGATTTCGTTGCATTCATAGATCGAGTTCTGATAATACGAATTCAGCAGCATCTGATAAACTATATGCTCCTCAGAAATCCGGAATGAAATTCCGGCCTTCGATATCATATCACGGCTTAAAATCGGACTTAACTGCATACCGATACATAATGCTACTGCTGTTGCCAGTTTTGGCTGATATCTTTCATCATTTCTTATACGCTGTATGGTCTTTGTGTTTATAAGAGACTTCTCTTCTAATGCTTCAACTGTCAGATTCAATCGGTCCATATGTGCAACGAGAGTACCCGATAGGGTTGCGGGAAGGCGTCTCATAATGTTTGTCGTTCGCTTTGCCTCGTCGTTAATTCTCGCTAGTTCAGCGGCCCTTGCTTCAGTTTGCTGGTTTTGTCCTGAATCACTGTATTTTGCTTCGATAATCGTGTCAGAGACAATATTTCTAAATAGCACACATTCTGTGTAGAATTTCGTGCCATAACTATCATTCTTAAAAAACTTGATATCGAAAACGAGGCAGCATTCATCTATGTGCTGCCTTGCATAATCGGTCAGTCCCGCATAGCCATTGATATCCTGGCGGATATACTTAGAGTCGTTAATGCAGAAATGGGCATCCACATAAATGTATTTTCCGGAATTGACCAGTTCACGAAAAACAGGATTTGTAGCATACTCAAACAGAGCATCCTGGGTTCCAATGGAATAAGTCTGTGATCGTTTAATGGATTCTCGTGCGAAAGCATAGCTGGATATGTAGCGGTCATCAATATAGGTAAGAACACCAATGGCTTCAGTATAGCCGAGGTCAATCATGCGGATTTTGGCAGCTTGTCTTGATACATCAAAGAAATCGGAAAGCTCGAAAACAACCGATTCCATAACTTCTGCCATATTATCGGTCTGTAAGGCGCGCTTGTTCTTTTCGATGAGTTCATCTATCTTCTGCCGAGTCTGTTTGGCCGGCATCAATATCCTTGGCGCTAATGCATTGGCTTGCCATTCCATCCAATCTAATGGAGACCGGTTTTTCTCAGGCCGTGAGCCTTCTTGAACCTGGCAACTGATTACCCGCGCTTCCTGATTGTAAAGCTTCTCTAGTTCAAAGAACTTTTTATGGAGATCCCAGTGAACACACTCATGAATAATCGTATTATTCATAGATCCAACATTGCGCATAAAGTACACATTTGGATCTACCAGGATGGTGCCCCTTTCAACCTGTAGGGTCTGATATTGACTAGCATCAGTATTGTAGTACTGCACTTCACTATCGGAGAAATAAACTTGTCCGAATACAGAGCAATTTTTGGTTATATGCACTTCTTTTACTTCGAGCCCCATTCGCTCTGCAACAACATACGGAGGGACAGCCATTGGGGCTGTTAGGGCTTCAGGATAGAACTTTTCCAGAAATGCCGCAGCTACATCATCGAGCTGTCCCTTAGAGATAATGGGTACTAAATACTCAGATAGGTTGTTTCCTGTGCGCTGCTTGTATTTGCTATACACTTCCACGTTAGAAGCGCGAAAATGCTGAATACCGTCTTCCAGGTCTGCAGTGCAGGAAATGCGAAACCATTGTTCAATCCCATCGGTTTCACGGTTTCTTCTAACTGTTTCCGCTACCATGATTTCGGCGTTTACTATGACATCAAAGAGAATCTCGTTTCCAGCGGAATCTGTGATGTTCACAAACTTAATTTGAAAGTCAGATAATATTGCTTCATCTGGACTCTTAATGCGGTATGAATTGGTTTCTAATCTGTCGGGATTATCTTCGATGAATCTTGCTAAGGACACAAAGATGTCATTATAAAACATTTCTTTAATGACGTCTCTGAACGAAGTCAATTTTGCCATAACACAACCCTCCACAATACAGCCCAGTATATGGATCATATCAGTACATGTGGTATTATTCAATAGAAGGCTTCATTATTTCCTGCAATCGCATTAATTATTCTTGTAATACCAGCTTTTGTCTGTTATGCTATGACTGGATTTAATAGTCTAGATGGAGGAGCAATATGGCTATTAGCTATAAAAAACTCTGGAAGTTATTAATTGATAAGGATATGAAAAAGAAAGACCTGCAAAAACTTTCCGGTATAAGTTCGGCTACAATTACAAAACTCGGAAAGAATGAAAACGTGAATACAGAAATACTCCAAAAAATATGTACATCCTTGAAATGTGATATAAGCGATATTATGGAAATGATGCCTGAAATAAATGAACAATAGTTACTGTTATTACCATTATGTGAAGGATAAAGGAATATTTAGATGCGATATTTGGGTTCTAAAGTTAAAGCACTTGATTTTATCAAAGATACAATTATTAAAACATACGGAGATGTTTCCGGATCTACTGTAGCGGATTTGTTTTCAGGCACAGTTGTTGTAGCTGAAATGTTTAAATCACTTGGAGCAAAGCTAATAACAAATGATTACATGTCGTTTTCATATGCACTACAAGTAGCAAAGATAAAGTTGAACAAGGAGCCCCACTGCTATATCAAATACTATGATGCAATTAATGTTCTTAATAACATTCAAGGGGAAAATGGTTTTTTTTACCACGAATATACCCTTGAAGGAACAAAAGATAAGAATCACCAAAGAAATTATTTCTCATCTGAAAATGCAATGCAAATAGATGCAATGAGGCAATGTATTGGAAGATGGGGAAGAGAAGGAAAAATAGGTGAAGATATGTTTTATCTTTTATGCTCTGATCTTGTAAATGCTGTGACACGTGTATCAAATATTTCTGGGACTTATGGGGCTTTTTTAAAAATTGATGACCAGCGAAAATATAAACCAATTAAACTTGTACCGGCAACTTTTATAGATAACGGGATGAATAATGAGTGCTTTAATAAAGACATCTTTGACATTATTGACGGCGTAAGTGGTGATATATTATATCTTGATCCACCTTATAACAGCAGGCAATACCCACCATATTATCATATACTTGAAACAGCCACCGATTATGATAGCCCTGCTATTTATGGTTTAACTGGAAGGCGGCCATATCAAGACAAGTTGTCACCGTTTTGTATGAAAGAAAAAGCATTACCCGCATTACTCAATATCGTTGAACGCGCAAAGTTTAAGAATATTTACATTAGCTATAATACAGATGGAATTATTAATTATCACGAACTGGGTGATCAACTGAAAGAAGTAGCTGATGTAAGCTATTTCTTTATGCCATTTCGTAGATACAAGTCAAATTCAAATGGTAATGAAAAGGGAAAATTAAAGGAGATAATTATATATGCCAAAAAAAGAGGTTAGAAAAGAACCAGGTATCAACGGTATCGATATGGGTGATCGTGGCATTTATGACAAGCGTAACAAGTTGAATGATTTAACCGGGAAAGAATGGGTTTATTTTACTAACTCTGTGTGGATCACAGGTTATAGCCCTACCGCAAAGGACAATATTGGTCTAAAAATAAGGAAAATTCACCCTTCTCCCAAACCGCCTGGCTTAATGAAAGATATTATTGGCTTTTTTACAAAATCAAATGGCAAAATACTTGACCCATTTGTAGGTGTTGGGGGGACTCTCCTTGGCGCAGCATTGGCGAATGGCACTCGTGTGGGTGTTGGTGTTGAGCTCGAGGAAAAATATATCGATGCATATAAAAAAGTTTGTGAAACTGAAAACATTGCACAAATGACAATTATCCATGATGATGCCCGAAATATGCTCAACCACCCAGATATTGCATGTGATGTATTTGATCTAATTATCGCAGATCCTCCATATTCGGATATGATGGCACGCCAAAGGACTGGAACCCATAAAAAGTTATATAATGACGGTTCTGCTAAACCATACACAAACAAAACTGCGGATTTGGGGAATGAAGATTATGAAAATTTTCTTCCTGATTTGAAAGATATTATGGAGAAGGCCTTTTCTCGATTGAAAGATAGCGGATATATGGTGGTTTTCTGCAAGGACTTCCAACCACAACCGGGAGAGCCGAATCTTTTACATGCCGATATAATCCATAAGCTTTCTGAAATCGATAAATGCGTTTACCGTGGAATGCGAATTTGGCATGATCAAGCTATGTCATTATATCCATTTGGCTATCCATACTCATTTGTTATGAATCAGATCCATCAATATATATTGATATTTAGAAAGGAGAAGTGATTTGATGCCTAACTCATCAGAAGCCAACCGTTTATATGCAGGAGAAGGTAAGCTATTAACAAATTATGGTTGGGTACAAAACACGTCTAATCTTTCTACTGTAAGAGACACCGTAGAACTCGTAAAAGAAGATGGTATGAATCATAATGCACTAATGCGGGCAATTAGAAAACAACGAATAGAGAATGGGATGTCCTTAAATAAATGGACATGGGATGCCCGATGCCGATGCAAAGCTGTTTGCGCAACAGGTATGGTTGTGTTGGATCGAAGATATAATGGATATGTATTAACTGATTTAGGTAAAGAACTGATAGCATCTCCAAAATCGGAAGGCATACAAAATGGGAAACGCGCACTTTCAAGTGAAGAGATTGAAATCTTTAGAAGAGGTGTGCTTACAAATCCGCCCGTTATACGGGTATTAACACTGCTCAATGAAAGTAGAAAAAGTGGTAAAGGAGCAATGACAAAATATGATGTTGGAGCAGAGCTTGGATTTGTTGGTGATGTTGGTTTTACTCATTATGATGCCGAATTTGTTGTGGCCAGCAATAAGAGTTTTAATGATATGGAGGGGGATTCAGATAAATGGGCACGGACAATTATAAGTTGGCTCAAGCAAATTGGCTGGGTAATTGATGGAGAAAAAGTGAATTGTTGCGGTAAACAACTTCAATCATACACTACAAAAATAGTTGTTGATAGAGTGTTGCAATACACAGCAAAATCCACAATTAAATATATTCCGATCGAAATGTTATGCTCTGATCACCACCCATTTACTCATCTAATTCAACGCAGGCGTGCTGCCATACTGGAGAAATTAGAAAATGTACCATACATGGGAAAGATAGAACTTGTTGAAAGTATTGCTTCACAGGGGATTGAAATTGATGAGCAGCAAGTGGACTTTGATATAATAAATCTGCAACAAGCTGGTATCGCTATTTTTAAGGAGCAATCATATTATCGGCTTGTTGATAAAATCATTTTGGACAAACCTATCATGCTTGAAGAAAATGAGTACGAACGCATTAATGAAATTGAAAAACTGATAGAAGAAAAAGTGACAATTTACAACGGCTCAATACCTTCTCGTATTGTAGCCGATTTGATTCGTTACGGCTATGATGGAAGAAACTCATCAACTTTATTCGAAATGACAGTAAATACCATGTTCAAGTTTTTGGGTTATGAGTCTGAGCATCATGGTGAAGGAAAAGGTCGAGTTGCTGATGTTATTTCAAAATATAGAAGTCATCTTTATGCAAAATCTTATGGGATAATTATCGATGCGAAGGCGTACGAGAAATATAACTTCCCAGTCAGCGATATTAGAAAGATGAAAGAGTATATTACATTGCATGGAGAGAAACTTCTCGAAGAAAAAATTCCAAGGCATGTTTTTGCGTTTGTCAGTATTGACTTTACAAATGAAGAATCAGCATTAAGTGAAATAGCAAGGGATACGGCTGTGAATGGTACTTCAATTACAGTTGATACACTCCTAAAACTTGGCGAAATGGTAACAAAACAAGAAAAAAATATCGGGGATATTTATGACTGGTACAACACAAATAAGCGCTTTGCTATAGCATAATACTATACGTTTAGCTTGTTGCTATACATAAATAAGTTACGATGAGAGGGTAACCGTTTATGGTATATGTGCCTTAAAGAAAGTATTGGCTGTAGGTATTAGCTCTTGTCGAATTATGTTTTTTGCATTATGCCAGCATCATCCATGAGGGGGAGTTATATGAAGGCCAGTCCCATGAGTCTTTTTGAAGAGTTTATTAAGGAGGCATATGGTTCGCAATATGTCATTCCCGTTTATCAACGCAATTATACATGGAAGAAAAATAAACAGGTAAATCAATTATTAAACGATATAAAAAGAATTCTTGATAAGGAGAGTAAGCGACACTTTATCGGAACAATTGTCTATGTTATTGTAGACACAGATTTTATTGTTAGAGAACGGGCTGTTGTAGACGGGCAGCAACGTCTTATAACCATGTTCTTAATTGCTCATGCCTTGAAGGAAATAGCAAAAGAGCAAAGCAACACTGACATTTCAAACATTCTTGCTGCATCCTATTTGGAGAACGCAGCAAGTAACGAATACAAATATCGTCTAAAGCCCTCTGTTTCAGATGATGATGCATACGCATATATAGCGAAAGGTATACCTGCTGACTATATCGGTCAAGCTGGGCGAGAGTCTGTGATAATGACTAATTTCGTCTATATAAAATCTGTTATTGGCGCATATGTCAGTACTTACGGTTTGATGAATGTGATTAATGCCATTCGGCAAATATACGTTGTGCGTATAGAACTTGATGATTATGACGATGCACAGCAGATATTTGAAAGCATCAATTCTACCGGCGAGAAATTAACGGCTGCAGATCTCATTCGTAATTTCATAATGATGAATAAGTCAAATGATGTCCAGGAAGACATTTATAACAGTTACTGGCTAAAACTTGAGCGTATATTCCCTGAATCAAAAAAAATGGCAGAATTCTTTAGATTTTACCTCGCAGCCAAAACCTATGTTCTAATACCCGATAAGGATTTGTATGAATCATTCAAGATCTATTGGAAGAACCTAACTGCATCAATTTCCCATGATGTAATGCTGGTAGATATTTTAAACTATGCCAAGCACTTTGAACGACTTTATCTGGCAAGAAGTGTCGATGAACTTGGGGAGGCTCTAATGGATTACCGCCGGATGCAGTCTTTCATGCCAGCTCCGTTTATGATGCAAATTTTGGAATACCTGCGTTGCGGAAGCATAACTGACAAACAAGCAAGTGCAATACTACAATTGCTAAACACATATCTGGTTCGTAGATACATTGCAGGGCAGGATACCAGCGCGATATCACGGTTTTTTCCTAGCTTCCTAAAAAATGTGGTAAATCGGTTGGAAAAGAGCAGTTTCAATGAAGTAGTTGATATCTGCACTTATTATCTCGTTAACGACACACGCACAAAATCTACATTTATGCCGGATGATAATCAAGTTCGCAGCTACTTATTAACGGCCAATGCATACACACTTCAAAATATTAGGTGGCTCCTTGATAAAATTGAAAATGCGGGCAATCCAGTAAAACTGGATTTGAGTGCACTAAGCATCGAACATATAATGCCTCAAACCCCAAATGATTATTGGAATGCAGTGGCAAAACTATCTCCTGAGCAATATGATGTTAGCGTAAACAAACTTGGAAACCTTACGCTTGCAGCTATTCCAGATAACAGCAAAATGCAGAATTATAATTTTGACTATAAAAAGAGCGTTCTTGAGTCAACAAAACATTTGAGGATGAATGCGAGCATCTATGCTAAAACGTCATGGACTGTAGACGATATAGGCCGCCGAACAGAAGAATTGACAGACAAAATATTAGAACTATTTCCATATGTTTCCAGTTTCTATACTGCCAGTGATGATGCCAAACGGTTTATAACCTTGTCTCGGGCTGAAATTACCGCCCGTGGTTACCTACATACTGACAATAAACTAACCGTTTTTGCGGGAAGTATAGTGCGCTATGGTACAGCTCCAAGTAGCGAAACGCTTAAAGATCTTCGCGAAGACCTCGTTGAGAATGAGATTATTATTTATGAAAGTGGAGTATTTAAGTTTGCGCAAGATTATGTCTTCTCGGCCCCAAGTAGCGCAACTGATTTCATCTTAGGTGGCTCAAACAATGGATGGATCTATTGGAAAGATGCAGATGGTTCCTTAATCAACGATAGCTTGCGCTGACTATCTTCTAATTATTTCCCGCCGCAAACTAACAGATGTGCGTATTTTGGTTTTGGGACCTATAGACATACCATAAAAATTTGAATACTCGAATAAAACCATAAGGTGAAGTCAGGGAATGACATCGAAAGCCTTATTTATGAGCCTTTTTTCGGCTTTAAACCTTGAATAGATGCTTTTTCATTGTATCAAATTCGGTGCGAACACAGGTCCAGGCCAGCGTATTGTAGGGCATATTTTAGGTAATCGAAGTAAAATTTAACGATTATCCTAATCTTTCAACGATTGCCTGTTGACGATGCACACCCCTGCTAACTTTCAACGATTTTCCCCTTACAACCGAAACGGAAAACGGCCGGATTCTATCTCATCATCCCCAAAACAACCTACCGCAAAAGCAAAAACTACTCCGCTAAAACGCGGGAACGCCT
>DHFP01000146.1 GCA_002402315.1 Clostridiales bacterium UBA4821 | reverse complement strand
TTCAAACACATGCAGTGGTACCGCATCGAACTGGATAGCGACCTGAAAATGGAGGTGCTGCCGTCAGGATTGCTGCTCAGGAACCCCAGGGGGGAGATCGTGGTCGTCAGGAATTCAGAGCTGGTGCCCCTGGACGGGCAGTTGCAGGAGGTAAAGTGAGAGGTGAATTGGCTTAATGCAATTAAACGAAGTGTTAAGTAAGCATTTAAATTGAGAAAAATGACATATAATTAATTTGCGTTTATAATGCAACATATACTTAGTAGCATATGTGTTTTTTTGTTTGTTTTACAGTTCTAGAAACTTTATTATTGACAACGCAACATGGTAATTAAGGAGGTAACATGGCAACAAAAGTATTTTTAGCTGTCTCTCGAAATGATTTTACCCATTACAATCTAGGAAGAGAATCTTTTTGGTGTTTTTATAAGAATAGCAAGGTGTTACAAGGGGATTTATTGTTAATGTATAAATCTAAGCATGGTATTTACCAAGTCTATGAAGTGATTCAGATTCCCTCTGATATCAAAGAATTCGATTGCCAGTATCGAGATATGGTAACAGTTAAAACAAAATTATTATTAACATTTGAGAATCCACTCACGTTTAATGACATGAAGAATGATGACTTCCTATCAACGATTGGACCGGTAAGAAGGAAATTTCAGAACCTCCTCTTTACTTTAAAGGAAGATGAACTTGATGCCATATTATCGCTTATTAAGAAAGCGAATCCAGGCACTACTGATTTCTTCAAGGAATATACATTTAAAGAGTAATTTCGCCTTCTGCTAGTATTAGTTCTTCTTTATACAACTCTTTGTTATCTGCGTTAAATTCATATTTGACATTAACAAGGAGTTTTTCTATTGATAACAATTTCCACGATGAACAACGATAAAGGTTCATTGCACCACTCCGTTTTTGTTCGACAATTTCATAAGATAAAACAAAATGGTGAGCATCATAAATAATTTTAAAATCCGTAGAGGGAGATAAATAAAATGAACGTAATGAAGATTCTAAACTCTTCTTATTATAAGTCTTACACTCTAAATAATTACTTCTGCGAAAATTATCTATAAAATAGATGTCGGGATAACCCGCTGATCTTTCCTTACCAGCCTCTGTTTGAGGCTTTCTTGCGATAAGTCCTATCCTATTTAACCCGTCAATAACAAAAGGTTCAATAGCATTACCAACTTCATTTGCACGAGAGCTATAGATTCCTGTTTTGTTAATGATCATTCCTGCTAAATTAGCTGCCTCAATCAATTGACCCAGCAATTTAGAATCAAGTAGATCAAATTTATCAAAAGGTATTACTTTTTTTCCCGAAATCGATTCAATAACGAGGCCAAATGGAATTCCCTTCAAAGGAACTAACATTTGTTTTATAACGTTTTCTAGTGCAGAAATATATTCCTTATCCATTTGTTGATCCTTTAAGTTCCTCAATATCATGAAGGTTTAATATACTAATAAAATGACATTTATATCCACCAGATGATCCATACTTAGTCCCAAAGTCATGAAGAGGTGCATTATCAACTTCCTCAGCAGATGCATATCCACATATTATTGCTTCTGTATCTGGTTCGATTGATGAAGCATTTCTATTTTTTACATCAATTATGATCTGAATATAGATTGGTGGCTTTCGTTTCCTGGCATAATCTTCTCTTACTAATAAATTTAACCTTTCAGAAAATGGGAAAGCTGAGGTTTTAATTTCAATATCCTTAAAGTTTACCTCTCCTTTGTTTTCTCCTACTCTGTTTTTCTTCCAATCTCCATAAAACCACTCTGCAAATGCAAATTCGCCTAAAATCCCTGTTAGGGTATCAATATTTGATGCTTTAGTCCTTCTAACTACTACTTTTTCTTCTAATCTTTTTGCTTCTTCGATCCATTTTTGGGTTATTAACACACGAGGTAAAGTCATATCAGTCCTTTTGAAATAGAACAATTCTATTAGTATTTGTGCCACTTATGTTATTTTTTATACCCCACATATTGGAGGTTTTGAAGAAATCTTGTTGGTTAACAATTACACCAAATAAATTAAACCCAGCTTTTGCACCAATGGGAATAACATGCTCATCAAGGTTTACCTTGCCTTTCCTTACTTCGCCCACTTCAAAAGCGACCCATCCTTTTGGTTTTGTTATGCGAAATAATTCATAAAAAACATCCTGTATAAATTCTTCCCATTTTTGTATTGATTTTAGTATAGATAAATTTTTTTCTATATCCTCAAGTGAAATTGAGTTAAACCAACATCTCAACCAATTATCTGTCTTGTAATCCACAATATCGAGAAATGGAGGAGATGTTACTGTGAGTTGAACAGTATTGTCGCAAATACCTTCTATTCTTCTTGCGTCTCCAATAAAAAATTGGTGTTCTTTTCCAGGTTGGGTTAAATCAACCGAATTAAAATCCCTAAGGAGACTTATTGTTTTCTTAATTATAATTTCTTTTACATTTCGATAATCAGGTGTCTGTTTACGTTTTACATTAATTTTTTGTTGATTTTTTTGGGTTGTTGCTTGATTTGGAGGTAATGTATAGACTGAAAAAAATCCTGATGAATGACCAGTTAACCTATTTGTAGCTACCATTCTGATCCAATCATCGATGTTATCATTTTTATTTTCATAATTTTGTATAGCAAGGTAATTTTTTAGAGATACTATTTCAGCTTCTGTTTTCTTATGGTAGAACATAGATAAATCAATATCAGGTTTTGAGTCAAGATCAAAAACAATAGTTTCAAGCCTATCAATTACTTGTTTTGCCGTTGGGGGATTTAGACGAGGTTTGGCTAAAATCACACTTAATGGATTTACATCATTTGCAAAACCTATTCTTGATAATAAATTTGCTTCAATTACGGTTGTCCCTCTTCCACTAAAAGGATCAAAAACAATATCTCCTTCTTGTGATAACTGAGATATAAAGAAGCTGGGTAACTGAGCCTTATAACAAGCTCTGTATGAAATTTCATGGATAGAATGGGTTTGCCTTTGTTTACTAGTCCAATACTCGTTTATATATCTTTTTGTAAGAATTTTTCCAACATGTAAATCATCAACAATTGTTTTCTCAAACTTATTTTCAGATATAAAATTTTTCATTTTATAACTAAAATCATCAGAAGTGAGAACTGGTGTTTTTACTAAATTTGGGGAATCAAATAAAGAATATTGATAAGAATTCATAGATCAATCCTAACACAATAAAAGAAAAGAATTATTTGTACCGCCCATTACCAGTAAGTATTTTACTCAAGTATGCTCTATGATATGGCTCACGTAATTTTGATAAGGCTGATTTGTGAATATTTTCGACTCGCTGTCTAGACACACCCATTTCACTTGCCAGATCGGAAAAAGTTTTTCCACTTTGTTTATCAGAAATCAAAGAATAATAGTTCACCAATACATGTATCTCTTTCTTGCTTAGAAAATCGCTAATGTAATTGATAAAAATTTCCATATCAATCTGATTTTCTTTTAAATTAATCTCATCCTTTTTTTCTGCTATTACTTCGCTGAATTCAAGATCAGAATCAGAAAAAACTGGCGATTCAAAATAAACATCCACTTTGGGTAAAGAGAATAAATAGTTTACACGATTGAGATTTAAACCAGAGTTTTCAGCTAAATACTTATCTTTTGTAACAGATGTTTTACTTTGCTCAAATGTGTTTAAATACTTGGATAACCGGTACTTTTCTCTTTGAACCTTTATCGGAATGTGTATTGTATATGCCACAGATCTTAATGCTTGCCATATCTCAAACTTCATACTATTCACTACATAAGTACTAAATTTAATATTCCTTGTCTTATCAAAAAGCTGAACTGCCCGAAAGAAACCCTTTAAGGCTACTGCACTGAGATCATCAGAGTCAAATACAGGAGAAAAATATGAATAGAATTGAGATTGTACCTTGAAAATTAATCCCAAGTTTGAAGAAATTAGGGTCTCAAAAGCGACATCTCCCTTTTCGCCACCTTCTTTTGCCACATCAATAAGCATATTTGTATCATCTACTGAGAGATTGAATTTTAGACGCTTATTAAAATTTGATATTAATGCGTTATCCATTATTTGATAGTTATACAATTATGAAATAAAATCATTATCAATCATCTACAATTGAAGCTAAATCTTAGTAATTGTACTATAATAAATAGTCAAATAATTTTAAAGGTGTATTTTTTCATTTTATTAATCTTGTCAAAAGTCATGCCCCTGGCATGACCTACTTTTCTAAATCTCCTCCACCCCCTCCGGCATTCCCGCTCACCTAGCCTGCCAGCATCCATCTTGGCAAACCTCTCTACAC
>DHFP01000080.1 GCA_002402315.1 Clostridiales bacterium UBA4821 | reverse complement strand
GCCATGACACCGAGGAATTTTTACTGGGAAACCCTGCATCAAATTGGCATTGAACCTAAGTTTTACAGAGGAGATTCTAAAAGACAGCTTCAAAAGGCACTGGCAGAGTTGGTTGATAATGAAAAGAAATGCCCAGTCATTGTGGTTGACGAGGCGCATCTTTTAAGCCGAGAAATGCTACAAGAGATACGTTTTCTTTTAAATCTCAAAATGGATTCTTACAGCGCTCTCAGCCTAATCCTAGCAGGGCAGTCTGAACTAAAAGATACCTTGAAGCTTCAAATCAACGAAGCCATTTCGCAACGAGTAGATATGCGCTTTCATTTGTGTCCTATGGAGAAAAAAGAAACAAGAGATTATATTCAAAAACATCTTGAAGCAGTCAAAGCATCCAGCGAAATTTTTACCCAGGCTGCAATTGATTTAATCCATGAATATTGCGGAGGCGTTCCAAGAAAAATCAATAAGGTTTGTACTGCTTGTCTTATGACTGCCGCTAACAAAAATTCAACCTTGGTGGATGATCATCTTGTGAGAATCGTTATTGAAAGTGAGTTTGAAGGTTAAGTTGAAAACGAGGCTGATTTTCTCCTTCTGGGGAGGATAGGGCAACGCTGGAGAGCAACCTGAGCGCCCACGGAAGGCATCATACGGTAGTTCTTCCTCTGCTCCTCGGGGGAAGAAAGCCAGTCTCGCCTTTTATTACCGGCTATGCAAGAATGCGTTAAACCCCTTTTGGTCAAAGTACTAGAGTAATTTATGCGGTCAACAAAGTTGAGCTAGGTGCGGTCACAGAATGCGAGCCGCTACAGTTTATATCCACCAATAAATTATTTTTTCATAATAGATTAAGAAGTATATTTAAGCTATTTAGTTGATAATAATATTAGCTGGCAATGAAACATTACCCATGAAATCTCTTCTTAATATTTCATCATTTGATTTCCAAAACTTATGAAACATTGCACCATCATTTTCGGATATTACCTTAAATTCTTTATCAAGAATAGCCAATGCGCAATCATTATCAATTCCTATTCCTACTGTTCCCTCTGTCATTGAGTTTTTTAATATATTGGTAAAACTCTCTTCTCTTCCAGTTTCATTAAAATGCGGACATACAAAAGCATCAATAAATGACAACCCTTTTATAAGGGTAAACTCCCAATTATCAGGATTAGAATATTTCAAAGAACTGCTATGTCCATAGTTGAACCAACAAATTGCACCCGCACTTATTCCTGATAAAAGAATATTCTTATCATAAGCTTCTTTTAAATATACATCTACATTATATTTTCCCCATGTATCCAACAAAAGAAATGAATTGCCGCCTTCAACAAATATTATATCCGAGGAAAGTATTTGTTCACGAATAGTTTCTTGTTTTAACTCTTCTGTAATTAACTTCATAACATTTACTTTACATCCGAAGTTATTCTCAAAGTAATCTTTAATATAATTTGAATACCATTCATGATCTTTGTTGGCTGTTGGCATATATAAAAGCCTCGGATTTGTAATACCTGACAAAGAAATAATTTGTGAATTAATCTGATTAATACTCTCCATATCTTTTGACATTCCACCTATAGCAACAATTCTACCCATAAAACCCTCCTAATTACTATTTTATTTATATATTAATAGAATTTATATGCAGCCTATTCCTTCATATTTTAAACCGCATGATTTTATATAATGTTTATCTAATAAATTTTTACCATCAATTATTATTGCGTTCTCTGCGTTCTTTTTTACAATATCAAAATCAATATCATAAAATTCTTTCCAGTCGGTCATTAGAAAAATTATATCAGCATTATTTAGTGCAGAATAAACATCTCTGACAAAATCGAATCTGAAGATTTTCGTTTTTAAAAAGTTGCTTTGTAACGTCTACAGCCATCGGATCGTAACATGATATTTGACAATTTTGAGTTGCAAGAAACTCAATTAGTCTAATACTTTGTGAATTTCTAATATCACTTGTACCTCCTTTGAAAGTTAGACCTAGTACTGCTACTTTTTTGTTTGTTAATTCGTTATAGTATTTCTGTGCCTTTAGAATAATATGTTCTATTCTTTTATCATTGATTCTTAAGACTTCTTTCAGTAAGCTTGAATCTAAATTTGATTGCTCAACAATATTACTCTCCTCTTTTCTTAATAAACATCATTTCCCCTATTTATTCTATTGTTTGTATCAAAAACTGTCAATAATTGACTAAAAATGGGGGCATAAAAAATATCTGACACATGTTTTGTAAAATAGCCTAAATCATTATACCTAGAACATCGTTTTCATATATGTACTAAATATTCCAGTACAAAAGGGTCCAAAAACTCAATTTAGAAATGCAATATTTTACAGCCCAACCCTCATTCTATCTTTCTCCCAAGCTTGGCATAGGCGTTAAGCCTAACCAGCTTAATCCATAAACTAATTGAAACAATCAAAATTTCAATACATTTAGATGATATCTATACAAATCATATGGATTAAAGTAAGTTTTTGCTATTTTATTAGCATTCGTATAGCAAGATATTGCTATACCAAACAACGTTTGTTACTATTTTGCTGGTTTATTATTGTACTATTACCATGATATCTTTAGGCTTAACGCCTATGCCAAGCTTGGTAGAAACGACCTGTATTCCTCCGAAGGCACCCGCAAGGAAGAAGACTTGGGGATATTCCCTCCTTATAATGAGCCTGTAATTCAGAAGGTGTGTCCTCATGTATACTTGACCCGCTAGGCAGTTATTAAGTCTTCAACTCTGCTCCATAGAGCACTTTCATATTTTGCTCTTAAAGCAGCAATATATTGACCTCCGTTTATCCCCCATCTCATACCGGACTGATTCATT
This sequence comes from Clostridiales bacterium UBA4821, assembly GCA_002402315.1. Lineage (GTDB taxonomy): Bacteria > Bacillota > Clostridia > Acetivibrionales > UBA4821 > UBA4821. The sequence continues at coordinate 3,519 of DHFP01000080.1, read as the reverse complement.
CTGTGCTGTATGACTGTTTTATTAGCCCCTTCTACTGCTCCACTGCCTATATAATACCCCTTATCCTTGTAAGTCTTGTAGTCTTATCCTGCCACGGTTATTTGTCATATACGTGTATAGATTTACAATTTCTTGGGGCGTTACACTCCTCGGAATGACATGAAAGAGAGATTTTATTATTTGCGGATAAGCTCTAAATTCCATGCCTATTTTAATCTCTCAAATACCCTTGATGGAACATTCTTTGTGTTGTCCCCAAGTAACCTTAAATATTCCCTGTAATATTTTTTAGCCTCTTCTTTTTTTCCTAAATTCCATTTAACATCACCAAGGTTGATATATGCAACAATTCTTGAAGAATCAAGCTCAATCACCTTGTTTAAGTATGATTCCGCATCCTTATTATTTCCCATTTCAGACTGGAAAAAGGCGTAGTCATTTAAAATACCGGCAAATTTCTTTATATCAATCCTGTAGTCTTTGGCCGCAGAATACTCCTCCTCTTCCAATAATGAATCTATATTTTCCATATTTGAAGCATTTAGCTCGTCAAACGTCTGCGCAAACAGATACTGGTCTATGCCCCATTTTAAAACTCTGGCAGCTTCCTTAACATCACTGCTTTTGTACTTTGTTAAAGCATACTTGTGTCCTTCTTCAATAGCCAGTTGTGGAATCCCATAATAGTGGTCCGGATAGAACAAAGGATACATTGGATCCCCTTCCATCGCAATAGCCTCATCAAATTTCCATTCCTTGACTAACTCCTCAAGCTCAGTATAATATTCTTCAGTTGGATCTTGCCATGTGGTATCCACTAATTTCAGAACTGTTCCATCCCATTCCAGATTGAAAATCTGTTCAGACGCCCGGAATGGCATTTGGCTCCATACTGTTATTTTCCCGCCCTCAACTGATACATCAGACTTTGCCATATTAACGTATGCATTTTCACCAAACTCATATTTATCTAAAAGTTTAACTTCTTCATACAAATTGTCAGTACCAAATAAAAACAGATAAGCTGTATCAGAGTTTTCCATCAAAATGAATATTGGTTTATCAAGTTTTTCCGGCATCTTGGGTAGACTGCTGAATTCATAGAAGTGGGTATAGTAGCCTTCCCAAAAATATTTTCCATCCTCAGCTTGAATGCCCAATTCCTTGGACAGCGTTGTATTGATTTTGTCTAGAGTTTCTTTTCTATTTTTTTCAAATTGATCAGCAGAAAGACCTCTTCCTTCATCAGTCCTCTCAGTACCATCAACCTTGACCTTATAAAGTTCAGAATTATAACCGCCATCATTAAAGTCCTTTAAGTAATAAATGTCATCACCAACTATATTAATTTCCATGCTTTCATCACTGCTCAACCTGGTCCTGCCCGTTCCGTCTATTCTAATTTTGTATAGCTCACCACTGTTCGGATAGCTATCTTGCTTGACTGTATAGTAAATCCAGCCGCCAGCTGCGTTTAAGTATCCGGTTTTATCATTATTTACTCTGATACCGCCGGAGCCATCGGTTTTCACCTTATAAATCTTATAATCATCCGAGTTATTGATATAGAAGATCCATTCTCCCGATACGTTTAGATATTCACTGGAATGCTCACTGAGTTTGGTTCTTCCTGTTCCATCAGTTTTTATTTTATAAGGTTTCGAGCTGTCAGAAAGGTTAACATAGTAAACCCAATCGCCAGCTACGTTTATATAATCACTATTGTCATCATTCAACTTGACTTTACCTGAGCCATCTACTTTCATTTTATATATTTTATAATCATCTGCTCCATTACGATAGTAAATCCAATCTCCTACTACATTAATATATCCACTGCTGTCGTCGCTTAATTTGGTTCTGCCGGTATCATCTGCCTTCATTTTGTACAGCTTATCATTATCAGATGCATTTGAGAAGAATACCCACTCACCATTAATTACGGCCCGGCCTCCGTTTGCAACATTACCGGAACTGTTTCCTCTTTCATTAAATAATGCAATAACCTCATCAATTAATTCTTTATCATCTTTAACATTTGGTTCACTATCACTGATAATAATTACGTTTTTATTATAAAACACATTTTTACCTAATGCTTCGACCAGCGCTCTCAATGGTATCATAGTCCTGCCGTTAATTGACTGGGCCGTAACATCCAATGCCGACTCTTTATTATTGATAATAATCTTTTTGCTGCCCAGCGTAAGCTTGACTGACTTCCCGTCCATATCAGCTGTTACTGTACGTGTCGTCCCATCCCAGTCTACCTTTGCCCCGAAGTTTTCTGATATGAACCGCACAGGTACCATTGTTCTTCCGTCCTTTATAACCGGGTAAACAGCCATGGTTGAACTATCTACCTGTATCTCCGCACCTCTTACATAGGCTTTTGAACTCCCAACATAAAGAATAATTGCATTTCCCAGTTTGTCCTGGACGTTCTGCTGTAAGTATGTCTCTGCAAGCGCTTTAGAAGCTGGTATATGTAGAAGAAATATAATTAAAATTAATGCTATCAAAGCATTTGTCTTAATAGATAATTTAACCATTCAATCTTCCTCCTAAATTTATTCATTCAACTTTTGTAAAACATAACTAGTATTTGGCTAAAAAGCACTTTCTTGTTACTATTTATTATATTACTTGACCAATCATATGCAAGTCAGTGTTTTCGGACAATCTCAATTAACTCACCGGACTCATCAAAAATGTGATATAATAAAGTTATATATTTCCTATAAAGGGTTGGTTACTATGGCAAGAGTGAAGATGGGTGAATTTCTCAATAAGATGCGGAAAGAAGTTGTTAAAAAACAAAATGAGCAGGAAGAAATCAATATTAAACGGGAAGTTCGAAAGGTTTTTGATTGGAGAAACAAGGAAGCACTCCTCCATGCACATCCTTCAACTGCTCATTACATGATAAATAGTCCTGAGGCACGGGAACTTCGGAGGCACATAACTCTACGCGAATTTGATAACATTGCGAAGAATGAAAGTCTGAAACCGCTGTGGAACATTAACTATAGGAATGAGGGATATATTAAGGGCACGGATGAAGAAATAACCAGGTTGGGAAACATGAAAATCTATGAACCCATAAATAATATTTATGCCGTCAAGGTTAGGGATGAGATTGAAGAAAAGCAATCTCAAGCTTCAGAGGCCCTGCAAGTTTTGAAGACCAACCAGGTAAAAGCAAGAACCAACTTGTTTTTCCTTGAAGGAAGCTTTCCCCCGAAAGAAAGCATCAACGGACAGCAGGTATTTGATTTTATTGTAAATAATTTTGAGTATATAGCTGCGAACCAATTTAAAATAGGTGAAGTAAAAATAAATAATAACCGGCTTGAAAGCGAAACTATTAAAACTGTTGAAAAAAGATACGAATTAGACAGATTTCACAAAGAAAAGGATCTTATAGGTGCTTTGAAAGGCTCAGGCCGCTTTCACCCATCTGCAATGAAAAATAAAGGCCAAGAGCACTCAAAATGGGTGCATTTAATTTAAGTGAAG